>NZ_JAPTNK010000029.1:0-31663 GCF_026891775.1 Brevibacillus halotolerans | reverse complement strand
CATTGATGGATCGATTGTATTAAGCATTCATGTATTTATCTATTTGCTGATAAAAAAGTGCTCTCATGCTGATCTTTTATTGCTTCTTGTGATTATATATTTGAGTGAAGGAGGAATTTTAAAAACAAAAATGCTGAACCCTCAAACTTTTTAAACAATATAGATTCCCTATGTACTTAAAATCTGGCTATTTCAAGTATCTTAGATATGGCTTAGAGTGTATAGTCTCACCGAATTGTTACAAAAGGTTATTAATATCATCCACTTTGTTAAATTCTTTTTTATCCTAGAATTTTTCCTAAGAAGGTAATTAACTACTTGACCAGTTTGTAATTTATGAAGTAAAATAAAAATTACTAATATGGTAAAATGTTACTTGTATTTAGTGAATTGTTACTTCGGTGTTACTTGTTACAAACCTTTGCTTTAATTTTGAAGATATACTGTCTTCTATGAGGATATAATATTACTCTCAATCTTAGTGGTATAAAAGAGTAAAAGGGGATTTGCTGTGGGTTGGTACGCTCTTTTTGTTGAAACAGGAAAAGAAAATGTAGTCGAAAAAATTCTTACAAATCATTTCAATCAGCACGTTTCAAGATGTTTTGTACCTAAAAAAATTGTTTCTGAAAGGAAAAACGGAGTGGTTTATGATGCTATAAAGACGTTATTTCCCGGTTACATTTTTATTCAAACAAATATTACTTCTAAGATTTATTATGATTTAATAAGCATTCCCAAAACTTATTATATGGTGAATTGTGGCAAGCATAAGAATGATGATTACCAAACATATTACTCTGAAATTCCGGAAGAGGATATGAATTGGATTTTACAAATAACTAATAAAGAAGGGATCCTTTCTTATAGCGATGTTATCATTCAAGATAAGCAAATTCAGGTAATCACTGGACCTTTAAAAGGGATGGAAGCACTTGTTAAGAAAATTGATAAGAGAAAGGGGCGGGCCAAAATAGAAATCGATTTATTGGGGGAACTTAAAACATTATATGTTGGCATAAACATTTTAAATAAATAATTTTTTGAATATTGTGAAATGTTTAATAAAGTTTTTGACAAGAATCTAATTCAATAGATAGACGTTGTTTCGGCACGTTATCTAAGAGGGAGGATCATATATAAAGGCGTAGTGCAATCAATCTTGGACGAAAGGGCGATAGCATGTCTTTTTTTGAGAAAGAATATTTTTCTTATGATGTAACAACAACACAAAAATAATAGAGGCATGACTTTCGTTTAAAAAGAAGTAGTACATCTTTTTTCCACTATGAAAAGTTATGCCTCTATTTTTTTGAGTATTAACTTAAAATGCGAATTACCCCATATGAGTATAAGAAGACCATATTAAATAAAAAGTAATTCTATTCCTTTATATGAAATCCTTAAATGACAAGAGAAATTATATGTTCTCCTTGTCAATGTACAATAATGATGAACAGATGGTTCAAGTTACATTACATAAAACCCAAAAAGGGAGATTAAAAGGAGGAACTATATGTTTTTACATTTAACTCATCCCCAGAAAAGAATATGGTACGTTGAAAAAATTCATACTAATTCTCCGCTGCATAATATCGGTGGTTGTTTAAAAATAAGTGGTCAGATAAATGTAAATATACTGGAGAAGGCGATACAAACAGTCATTAAGAGAAATGAAGGGATCCGGTTAAGATTTTGTGAAAGAGAAGGACAACCGTATCAATATGTGAATGAATATACGGAGAAAAAGATAGACTATCTAGACTTTAGTAGAGAGGAAAAATCCTCTTTTTTTTTATGAGGAGTGGATTAAATCTGTTTTCAAAAAACCATTTACTATAGAAAATCATGATTTATATTACTTTGCCATCTATAAGTTAAATGAGGATGAGTATGGGATTTTATTGAAAGTTCACCATATAATATCGGATGGTTGGTCAACTTACCTAATTCAAAAACAACTATGTGAAGCTTACAGCTTATTACAGCAAGATGATCAATTAGATGCAAATCTGGAATATTCCTATGTCGATTATATTGAGAAGGAAAAAGCGTATTTTCAATCGGATAGATTTCAGAAAAATAAGACTTTTTGGAATCGAAAATTCAAAGATGTACCAGACGCATTTCTTTATAAAAGTTTTTCTCATTTGGAAAGCCGTCGTAAATCTTACGAGATAACAGTGGAAAAGACGGATCAAATTAGAAACTGTCTGCAGGAATATAGTATTTCGTTAAATACATTCTTTATTGCAGTTATGCTTATATATATCAATAAAATAACAGATTATGATGACATCGTTCTAGGTACACCCATTTTGAATCGAACGGATAAGCATGATAAGAATACTGTGGGAATGTACACAAGTACGATGCCGTTCCGAAAGCAAATCAACCCTGAACTGTCTGTAAAAGAGTTTATTAAAGAAGTCGCACATGAATTAAAGCATTGTTTAATCAATCAAAAATACCCTTATGATCTATTGGTTTCTGATTTGGGTCTAAACAAAAAAGGGTATGATAGTCTGTTCAAATTATGTGTTAACTATTACAAAACCGAGTACCTCAAAAATGTAGAAGGAGTTACATTAGAAATAGATGAGTACAACAGCGGAAATCAAAGTTATTCCATCCAAGTAATTATAAAAGAGTGGAGAAATGATACCCTTTCTCTTTGTTTTGATTTTAAGGTAGACGAGTATACGGATGAGGATATCTCTTCCATGTTCATGCACACTTCAAACATAACTGATCAAATGATTAAAAATATGGAGATGAAAATTAAGGATTTGCAAATATGTACAGAAGAAGAGTTACGAGAAAAAGTAAATATCTTCAATTCTACTGAAACTAACTATCCAAAAGATAAAACAATCCATGGGTTATTTGAGGAACAGGTAGTATTAACTCCTGAGAAAGTAGCATTAGTGTTTGAAGAACAACAAGTAACATACCGACAATTAGATGAAAAGGCGAATCAATTAGCAGCCTTTTTACGGGGGAAGGGAGTTCAACAGCAAAGGATTGTTGCTATTCAAGCAACCCACTCTATCGAACTTATAGTTGGTATTTTAGGGGTTCTCAAAACAGGTGCAGCGTATCTTCCGATTGAGCCTAATTATCCATCGGAACGAATCAATTATATGCTAAAGGATTCTGATGCTTTCATCATACTTACAAATCAAGAGCTTTCTGATGAAATTAATTTTTCAGGAGAAATTCACCATTTAGTTCACGATGAAATATATCTCGATACCCAGAATAACTGTATTGATAAAGGTTCATCTCATGATCTTGCTTATATAATATACACCTCTGGTTCCACAGGACAACCTAAGGGAGTCATGATTGAACATAGCAGTCTTGTAAATTACATTTGGTGGGCAAAAAAAACATATGTAGAAGAAAACGAGATATTTGCTCTCTATTCTTCCATATCCTTTGATCTAACCGTCACATCGATTTTTACCCCTTTAATCTCGGGTAATCAAATAGTCATTTATCAAGATTGCGGTAAGGATTTTATTTTAAGCAAAGTTTTTAAAGATAATAAAGCAACAATTGTAAAAGTAACTCCTGCACATTTAACGTTGATAAAGGATTTTGATAATACAAATTCGATGATCAAAAGATTTATCGTCGGTGGAGAGAATTTAAAAGTGGCAATTGCTAAGCAAATAGAGGAGAGTTTTAACGGAAAGATTGAGATTTATAATGAATATGGACCTACTGAAACAACAGTAGGCTGTATGATTTATAAATATTCAAGTGATAAAGACACAGGAGTCTCAGTTCCAATCGGATCAGCCATAGATAATACTCAAATCTACATCTTAAATAAATATTTACAGCCAGTACCTACTGGAATAAAGGGAGAGATTTATGTTTCAGGAGATGGAGTGGCTAGAGGCTATCTAAATAAAGAAAGGTTAACAGAAGAGCGCTTTATTGACCACCCTTTTTTATCTGGAAAGAAAATGTACAAAACAGGCGATGTAGCTAAATATCTTACTGACTCAATTATTGAATATGTTGGTAGATCCGATCATCAAGTGAAGATTAGAGGCCATAGAATTGAGCTTGGAGAGATTGAGCGCTTATTACTAAAGCATTCAATGATTAAAAATGTGATTGTCATAGATAGAGAAAACCAAAAAGGTGATAAGGTGTTGTATGCCTATTTTGTAAGTGATGAAGAGATTAATAATGCTGAACTTAAAAAATGGCTATCCACCTATGTTCCATCCTTTATGATCCCCAATCGAATGATTAGATTGGAACAATTACCGCTTACTATAAACGGGAAAATAAATATACATGAATTGCCATTTGAGAATGAGAGTCAGAAGGAAATAATTAACCCTAGAAACAGACGAGAAGAACAGCTTACTAAGGTAATGAGAGAAGTATTAGGCATTGATAAAATAAGTATGAATGATAATTTTTATCAAATAGGTGGAGATTCGATTAAAGCTATTCAAATTTCTTCTAAACTTAAAAACATGAATATGGAGCTTCAAATTAAGGATATTTTAGAAAAAGAATTAGTAGAAGAAATAGCAACTCATATCAAAGAGAATCATACACACAAGATCATTGACCAAGGTGTCTGTACAGGTACAATCGATCAGACGCCTATTACTCAATGGTTTTTCTCACAACAATTTGAGCAAGAAAATCATTTTAATCAATCGGTACTACTGGCCTGTAAAAAAGCAATCGATAAGGAAATCATTATGAATGCTATCAAAAAGATTGTAGAGCATCATGATATGTTACGAGTATGTCGCGATCGCAATACCAAAGAATTATTTTATCAAAACGATTATGTACAAGAAACTGATTATATCGTTTATTACGATTTAATTCATGAACCTGAAGAGATCAAATTTGAAAAAATGAAAGAACTTGGCTTTTTAACAAAATCCAGCTTTCATTTGGAAGAAACCCCTTTATTCAAAGTCTGTATTTTTCAGTTAGGAGAAAATGAGCAATATCTTTTGTTTACAGCACATCATGTAATAGTAGATGGCGTCTCTTGGAGGATATTAATAGAGGATTTCATTTCTGGATTAGAGCAACAACAGCTTAACCAAGAAATATATCTTCCATTAAAAACACACTCTTTTGGTGAATGGTCGAAACTACTAGCTATGTATAATCTACATGAAACGCAAATCGAACAATCTCTTCGTTATTGGAAGGATAACACTATACAACAATTTCAATTCCCGATAGATTTTGATAGGGGAACAGACGATGTCAAATCTTCATCAACTATGGAAGATTATCTAGATGAAGAATGGATCAATAACTTTTCCGTGTCAATTAATGATGTATATGGACTAAATCTGTATGAAGGATTGCTGATTGGATTAATAGTAACTGTGCACCAATTAGTGAAAAAACAAGATATTGTAATTGAATTAGAGGGACATGGAAGGGAAGCCATAAATGACGATATTGATATATCAAGGACAGTGGGATGGTTTACCAGCTTGTACCCTGCATATTTCTCGATCACAGATATAAAATTGGAACACATTATAAAGCAGGTAAAAGAACAAATAAGAGCAATCCCATACAAAGGATTTACCTATGGGATTCTAAAATATCTAAGAAAACAACTACTGAAGGATTTAGGGAAGGGAATCAGATTTAATTACCTTGGCCATATCGATAATGTTTTACAAGGCGATTTTACAATGGAAAATCTTGATTGTGGAGGAGACATTGGAAGCAATAATCATCTAACTGCTCTCCTAGATATAAACGTATGGATTGCCAATGAACAGTTACAAATTAATGTTACCTACAGCTCCAACAGATTTAGAGAAGAAACGATCCAGCAACTTTTAACAAAATATATGGATAACCTTCATGCAATTCTCGATTGCTGCTTCAAAAAAAATGATAAGGAATTTACTCCGTCAGATTTTGAGACTGCTGATATATCTCAAGATGATTTAGATCATTTATTTATCTAGTCTCCAAGAGTAAGGGGATTATTACAATTAAAGTAGGGGGAACTGATGAAAAGCGTAAATAGGATAATATTCTTAGCATTTTTCATTTTTTCGTTATTTCATATGCCGATGAATGTTGTGGCTAATACAGACAACAAAACAACGTTTCTATCCAGTAATGAAATAAAGAAGATGGAACAATATATTGAGAATCAAATGACAGAAGGCAAAATCCCAGGAGCATCTGTTGTTATTGTAAAAGATAATAAGACCGTTTACCAAAATGGCTTCGGTTATGCAAACATTGAGGAGAAAAAAAACATTACTTCCAACACATTGTTTGAATTGGGTTCCAATAGCAAGGCATTTACCGCTCTTGGAATACTAAAGCTACAACAGGACGGGCTTATTGTATTAAGTGATCCTGTATCGAAATATATACCATGGTTGCAAATGACTTATAGGGGAGAGGCCGTATCTCCAACTATCCAACAATTTCTTAATCAGACTAGTGGAGTTCCCTTTCGAACAATAGACACCATTCCAGTTTCAGATAGGGAGGATGCGTTAGAAAAAACGGTTCAAAATTTAAAAGGAATCGAATTAGATACAAAACCCGGTGACCATTTTCAGTATGCCACCATTAATTATGATGTTTTGGGATTAATTATTGAGAAGGTGACTCGAAAGTCATTTGAAACATATATGAAAGAAAATATTTTACAGCCATTGGAGTTAAATAATACGTACTTATTTAGTAGTTCTAATGCCTCTAGTCAAAAGGCAGATGGCTATAAGCTAAGCTTTTTTTCTCCTGCAAAATATGAAGCTCCTCCTTATAAGGGAAATACACCGGCTGGATATTTCATAACCACTACGGAAGATGTAGCCAAATGGCTTAAGATTCAACTTGAAACAAGCAGTACTAGTACTTTCGATAAACAGTTAATTAAGAAGTCACATATAGCTAGTAGTATGGCAGATCCATTGTCAGATGGTTCCACCTATTCAAATGGTTGGTTTATCTCTAAAAAGGATGGAGGAAAAATTTTTCATGGAGGTAATAATCCGAATTACTCGTCTTATATCCTTCTAAAACCAGATGAGAAGCTAGGCATTGCTATATTAACCAATACGAATTCAGCGTATACCGAATTAATAGGTCAAGGTTTAGAGAAGATACTCCATGGAGATGAACCTATTAAAACAGGTAGTGATTTAAATAGAAGTGCAGATAAGGTTGCTATTTTTCTGATTTGCATATTCGGTTTCCTATGCATTCTTACCTTATTTTTTGTTAGTAAAGCTGTATATGAAGTAAGCAAGAAACAGAGAACATTTGAAAAGAAAACACTAAAAAGCTGGTTTGTTTTCTTTACCTCTCTTTTTCTAATGATATGTGTTACTTACTCTCTCAAACAAATACCTACCATTTTGTATGACGGAATGTCCTGGGAGTTTATTTTTGTATGGCTACCATACTCAATAAAGATAGCGTATCATGTAGTACTTATCACGTTGTGGATCGGATATGCTTACTTTTCTATCACTTTTTTTTTCACGAAGAAAAGCAAGAAACAGCTCATATTACTAGGAGTAATAAGCATTGTTAGTGGCTTGGGTAATGCTATTGTTATTTTTTCTATTAATATGGCCATAGCTAAACAGAATGATTTAAACATACTTCTATACTTTGTATTAGGAATTGTTCTGTACGTCGGTGGTCAGCGGATTGTTAGGAAAAAATTAATAGGTCTCACTAATAATATGGTTTATCTTAAAAGAATGGAGATAGTTAAAAAAATTCTCAAAACCCCCTATCAAGATTTTGAAAATATTGAAAGCGGAAGAATTCAAGCTACCTTAAATAACGATACAGAAACAGTTAGCAGATTGGTTAATTTAGTCATTACAGCCATTACTAGTTCTGCCACACTTCTGTGCTGCTTTATTTATTTAGGTTTTATTAGTTTCTATGGGCTATTGTTATCTATAGTAATTATTACAGCGATAGCTTCTATTTATTTTTTGGTTGGTATTTATGCTAATCGAATAGGAGAACGCTCTCGCGATATTCAAAATACATTCTTTTCATATATTGATGATTTAATAGGAGGATTCAAAGAGTTATCTTTACATGAAAAGAAGAAAGAACATTTTGTATCGGACATGCAGCGTAGTTGTAATGAATACAGAATCATGCGTGGCAAAGCTACAATGGCTTTTGCAAATATGTTTGTCGTTGGTGAAATATTATTTACGCTAGCGATTGGAGCAGTTGCTTTCTTGTTCCCCCTCGTATTTAAAGAAATTGGTACTGGTACTTTAACAAGCTACATTTTTGTCCTTCTTTATATGACTGGACCAGTTCATGGAATATTAGATACAGTACCTAATCTAATTGATGTCAAAATCAGTTGGAAACGAATTAATAATTTAATAACTCAGTTGTCTTCATTAGAAATTAGAGAAGTTAATTTCTCTCAAGTAAACCAACAAAGGAACGTTGAAGTCACCCTGAAAAATGTAGAGTATGAATATACAAAATCTCAAGATAGTGCCTTTAAAATAGGTCCAATAAACTACCAATTTAAGTCAGGTGAAGTTATTTTTATCACAGGTGGAAATGGTAGCGGGAAATCAACCTTGGCAAAATTAATTACCGGGTTGTATTCCCCGACTAATGGACAAATCACATTAAATGGAAGAACGATTGAAGCAAGAGAATTAAGTCAATATTACAGTGCCATATTCAGTGATTTTCATTTGTTTGAAAAGTTGTACGGAATTGACTGTGAAGGTAAGGAAGCAGAGATACAAGAGTACCTAAAAATATTACAAATGGAGAGTAAGGTGCAAATAAGAGACGGAAAATTCACAACAATAAATCTCTCAACTGGTCAGAAAAAGAGGCTTGCTCTACTTATTAGTTATTTAGAGGATAAGCCCATTTACTTATTTGATGAGTGGGCGGCAGATCAGGATCCGGAGTTCAGAAAATTCTTCTACAATGTTCTTTTGCCGGATTTAAAAAGAAGAGAGAAATGTATCATTGCCATTACTCACGATGATTATTATTTTGGACTAGCTGATAAAATGCTGCGTATGGAATTTGGACAATGTAAGAGTAATGAATTTTTAACGGTCTAATGATTAGCACCAAGCACATAAAGGTATCATAAGCAACCATTTACTAAAAGGAGGGTATATATGTTATATATAAATGAAAGTGACATGAAATCTATTGGGTTTCAGTGGAATGAAATCATTCAAGTTATTGAAAATGCAGTTCACTGTCTAAGGGAAAATGATTATTCCCAACCCATTAAACCGTACTTACGATATGGTGAGCCGAAAAATAGAATCATTGCAATGCCTGCGTATGTAGGGGGAGAAATTAATCGAGCCGGAATTAAATGGATTGCTAGTTTTCCGAAAAATATCGAAAAAAATATTCCAAGAGCACATAGTGTTGTTATTTTAAACGATGCTACTACAGGTGAGCCCCATGCCATTATCAATACAGCATTACTAAGTATTCTACGAACTGCAGGTGTTACTGGCTCCATCATAAAGGCTTATAGCAAAGATAGAGAACTGGATCGACTTAAAATAGGTATCATCGGCTGGGGACCGATTGGTCAGTATCACTTTAAAATGGTAACAGAGCTGTTGAAAGACAAAATAAATAGCATTGCTTTATATGATTTACGCCCCATTAATAAGGACGAAATTGAATATGAACATAAAGAGCACATACACGTGTGTGCAAGCTGGGAGGAAGCCTACAAAAATGCTGATATATTCATTACATGCACGGTATCTAAAGAAGCATATATTGACCGAGAGCCGAAGAAAGGGTCTTTACAGCTTAATGTTTCTCTTAGAGATTACAAGACGGATATTTTTGAGTATGTCCAAAATGGGATCATTGTAGATGACTGGGAAGAAGTATGTAGAGAGAATACTGACATAGAAATGATGGCTTTGGAAAAGGACTTAAAAAAGGAAGCCACTCAATCTATTGTCGACATTATCTGCAAAAATGGCATGCAAAAATTCGATAAAGATCAAGTGATCATGTTTAATCCAATGGGAATGGCTATTTTTGATATTGCTGTAGGTAGTTATTACTATGACAAGGCCAAGTCATTACAAGTAGGCACTAAACTATAATTTTTCGTAAAAAAATGTGAGGTGAAATCTGATGGATAATAAATTGGATAAGAAGAATATTGAAGAAATAATGGGCTTGACTAGTACCCAGGAAGGCATGTTATTTCACTACCGCAATGACTTGAATAGTAGAGAATACCATGAACAATTAAGCTTAACATTGGTAGGCGATATTAAAGTAGAGATATTACAAAAATCTTGGGATTTTGTTATAGAGACAAATGAAATGTTACGTACAATTTATAGATGGAAAAACATTGATAATCCCGTACAGATCGTTTTGAAAAACCATAAAGTAAAAATCAACTATATAGATAATACTCTATTAGAAGATACTAGAAGAGTACAAGAATGGAACAAAATCAAAGAATCTGATTTGCAAAATAGAATTGATATAACAAAGGAAACAATCAGAATAACTCTATGCAAAGTAGCAGATCAAAAATTTGAGATGATGATCAGTAATCATCATATTTTATATGATGGCTGGAGTAACGCCATTATTTTGGAAGAGTTACTGAGTGCTTATAATTGTTACTACAAAGGAGAGACTCCTACACAACGTAAAAAAACAAAATTTAAAACTTTTCTAGCAGAAATGAATAAAGTAAACCAGCAAGAACGAAGACAATTTTGGAATCAATATCTATCTGGCTATGAAGCAAGCAATGATTATTTTAGTAGCAATAATAAAAATAAAAAACAAAATAAATATAACTATATGATCCCAGGTCATTTAAGCGATAAGATGAAGCTTTTTGCAAGAGATAACAAGGTTTCACAGGCCTCTATCTTATATACCGCTTGGTCATTTATACTCCAAATGCTTAATAATTCAACTGATATTGTCTTTGGAACAGTTGTATCAGGTAGAAATATTCAGGTTGAAAATATCGACAATATGGTCGGACTATTCATTAATACCATACCACTACGAATACAAATAGATGATCAGGAACGTGTTGTTGATTTAATAAAAAAGGTAGACCATTCATTAAAAGAGAGAATGGCATACGAAAATGCTCCGTTAACAGAAATAAAACAGAGCGGAAACTTAAAAGGAAACGAGAACATTTTTCACTCCATTGTGGTTGTCGAAAATTACCCGATAAAGCTTCATGCAGATCATGAAAGTGTGATGCATGTAGAAAGTTACTCAATGATTGAGGAAACGAATTATAATTTAGCGTTGTCCATCCTTAATCATGGAGATTTGAAGCTTGAGTTTACTTATAACAGTCATTTGATTAGTGATGAAATGGTTGTTAGATTGGCTCTTTATTATCGAAATTTTCTGGAGGCCGTGTCAAATACAAAAGATATCAGTATCCAGGATGTGAATATTTTATCGGAAAAAGAAATCTATCAAAATTTATATGAAAGGAACCAAACATATGCAGATTATCCGAAAGATGAATCAATTTACGAGTTGTTTGAAGATCAAGCAAGAAAAACTCCTGAGCAAGTAGCAGTTGTATTTGAAAATAATACACTAACATACAGAGAATTAAATGAAACAGCAAATCGACTTGCCAGAACAATACGAGAGCATGGTGTTGGAATAGGACAGGTTGTAGGTTTGTTGATGGATAATAGCCCAAATGTGGTAATTAGTATGCTAGCTGTTTTAAAAGCAGGCGGAGTTTATCTCCCAATCGATCCAGCTTATCCAATTGAAAGAATTGAATATATGCTTCAAGACAGCCGAACTCAATTATTGTTGACAGATAAGGATTCGGCAAAACAAATTAGCTTTGATGGTGAAATAATAAATTTACAACATAAAAACGTATATCACCACTCGGCAGAACAACTAGACAAAATTACTACCCATGATGATATAGCCTACGTCATTTATACATCAGGATCAACTGGCAAGCCAAAGGGAGTAATGATTACCCATCAGGGGCTTGTTAATTATATTTGGTGGGCCAAAAAGGTATATCTTCAAGGCGAGGTACTTGATTTCTCTTTGTATTCCTCCATCTCTTTTGATTTGACGGTGACATCAATCTATACCCCTTTAATTACCGGAGCTAAGATCGTTATTTATAAAGGAGAAGAAAAAGTTTTTTTGATAGATCAAATTGTGAAAGATAACAAGACAGCAGTTATGAAGTTGACGCCAACTCATTTGAAGCTTTTGGATGAAATAGATTTAAACGAATCGAAATTACGGAAACTAATAGTAGGTGGAGAAAACTTAAAAAGTGATTTGGCAAAAAGGATTACTGAAAAATTCGGAGGAAATATTGAAATTTATAATGAGTACGGACCTACTGAAACGACAGTAGGATGTATGATCCATCAATATAACAGCAGCATAGATACGAGAGGCTCCGTTCCAATAGGTGTTCCAGCAGATAATGTTCAAATTTATGTGTTAAACCATAAGTTAAAACCAGTTCCTTTAGGCAGTGTTGGTGAATTATATATATCAGGTGATGGAGTAGCAAAAGGCTATCTTTCAAAACCAGAGCTGACGTCAGAGAAATTTATTTCAAATCCATTTGTCCCCGGAACATTGATGTATAAAACAGGGGATTGTGCTCGTTTTCTTGAGGATGGAAAGATCGAATATATAGGTAGAATCGATCAACAAGTAAAAGTGAGAGGATATCGAATTGAGTTAGAAGAGATTGAGTGTAAGCTGTTGCTTCATGATTTTATAAAAGAAGCATTAGTAGTGGTTAAAGAAGATAATGATAAAAATCCATATCTTTGTGCCTACCTTGTATCCACAAAAGAACTATTTTCTGCTGAATTAAGAAAACATTTAGCTCATCAGTTACCGGAATATATGATTCCTTCGAAATTTGTACAGCTTGAAAAAATGCCACTTACCCAAAATGGGAAGATTGATAATAAAGCTTTACCGGAACCAGAAGGAGATATGAATACAGGCGTAGGATACGAAGCGGCCAGAAATGAGCAAGAAGAAAAACTTGTACGTATCTGGAGAGAAGTCTTAGAAATAGAACAAGTAGGAATTACAGATAACTTTTTTGATCTAGGGGGACATTCCCTTAAAGTAACAAAGCTAGTATCAAAAATTCACAAACAATTTCAGGTAGAGTTGCCTCTACAAGAAGTATTTAAATCACCCACTATTAAAGGGATTAGTGAATATATTACCAAGGCAAGTGAACAACGTTTTGAAATGATACAGCCAGTGAAGAGAAGAGATTTTTATGGAGTCTCTTCCGCACAAAAAAGGATGTTTTTGCTACACCAGATGGATATTCAGGGTACGGGGTATAATATCTCAGGAGTTATGGAAATAGTAGGTAGACCAGATATTAACAAGATAGATCTTTGCTTTAATCAGTTAATAGAAAGACATGAATCCCTGCGTACTACATTTCATTCCATAGATGGACAAATTGTACAACGCATCCATCAGAAAGTAGCCTTTAAGGTGGATTTTGTAGAACACACGGACCACTTAAACAAGAAAACGAATGAATGGTTAGAGGAATTTGTAAAACCATTTGATTTAAGCATAGGTCCACTCTTACGAGTAAAAATCATAAAGGCAAATGTGGATCAATATTTCTTGTTGGTCGACATGCACCATATCATTTCAGATGGTGTATCTATGGGTATTTTGATCCGTGAATTTACTGATTTATATTCAGGAAAAACGTTGGAGCCTCTTCTATTACAATATAAAGATTTCTCAGAATGGCAAAATGATTTGCTACGCTCGGAGAAAATGAAGAATCAGGAAAAATATTGGCTTAGCAAATTTTCTGACGAAATTCCTGTTCTGAGTTTGCTGACAGATTTTGTAAGACCGTCCATCCAGAGCTTTGAAGGAAATACATTGTACATTAGTCTAGATAAAGAATTAACGAAAATGCTGGGGGATATTGCTAAAGACACAGGAAGTACCATGTACATGATTTTATTATCCGCCTTATATATTTTACTTTCAAAATATTCCGGACAGGAAGATATTGTTATCGGAAGTACAATTGCGGGGAGACAGCATGCAGACGTAGACAAAATAATAGGGATGTTCGTAAATACTCTAGCAATGAGAAACCAGCCTCTAGGTAATAAAGTATACGAGGAATTCTTAACTGAAGTGAAGAGAAATGCGCTACTTGCCTATGAAAATCAAGATTATCAATTTGAGGAACTGGTCGAAAAATTAAATATACGTAGAGATATGAGTAGAAATCCCTTGTTTGATGTCATGTTTACCATGCAGAACATGGATATGCCAACTATTAAATTGCATGATTTTACTTGCAAAGTATGTATGCAAGAACGTAGTGCATCTAAATTTGATCTAACCTTCTATGCCTATGAAAATCCGGATAAAAAGGAAATTACTATTGGTTTACAATACGGAACCAAGCTATTTAAAAGAAGTTCTATGCAAAGAATGCTATCAAATTTTCAAATGATCCTGAAAGGGATATGTCAGAATAGACAGGTGATCCTGGCAGATTTAGATATCCTAACACCAGAGGAGCGACACATAATCCTAAATAATTTTAATGATACAATCGTCGACTATCCACACACAAAAACCATAAGTGAATTGTTTGAAGAACAGGTGAAAAAAACACCTAATCACACAGCTGTTGTATTTGAAAATAAGCATTATACCTATCAAGAATTAAATGTAAGATCCAACATGTTCGCAAGAATGTTAAGAGAAAAGGGAGTAAAAAGAGACGATATTGTGGGTATCATGACTGAACACTCATTAGAAACAATTGTGGGATTGCTTGGAATTCTAAAAGCAGGTGGAGCCTATTTACCAATTGATCCAGAATATCCTGAGGACAGAATCGAGTACATCCTTGAAAATAGCAAGGCAATTTTGCTGATAACTCAACGTGTCAATTCAGAAAAAAACTTCTTTTTTACAAAGACACTAGATGTAACGGATGAGAAGATATATACAAATGATGGAGAAAACCTGTGTCTTAATTGTACGTCTGATAGTTTAGCTTATGTCATGTATACATCAGGTTCTACTGGAAATCCCAAAGGAGTCATGATTGAAAATAAAAGCGTAGTTAGATTAGTTAAAAACACAAACTATGTGCCTTTCCAAGAAGGAGCTAAATTATTACAAACAGGTACACTCTCCTTTGATGCTTCTACCTTTGAAATTTGGGGAGCTCTCTTGAATGGATTGCAACTACATCTAGTACGAAAATATACAATCTTAGACCCAAAGAAATTGGAGATGTATATCAACGAGAACAATATTAATATCCTTTGGCTCACTTCATCATTGTTCAATATAATGGCTCAAGAAATCCCCTCTATGTTTAAAAATGTAGACTACTTGCTAGTAGGTGGAGCGACTTTATCTACAAAACATATCAACAGAGTCATGCAAGAATCAAAAGGTGTGAAGATAATCAATGGATATGGTCCAACTGAAAATACAACGTTTACCACATGCTTCTTAATAGATAAAATGTACTCCGTTACGATCCCTATTGGAAAGCCAATCAATAATACAACTGTTTATATTGTTGATAAGCACAATAATCTACAACCAATTGGTGTACCAGGAGAATTGTGCATAGCTGGTGACGGTCTAGCAAGAGGGTATATAAATAACCCACAGTTAACAGATCAAAAGTTCATTGAGAATCCATTTGTAACCGGTGACAGAATGTATAAAACGGGAGATACAGCGAGATGGCTAGATGACGGAACTATTGATTTTATAGGTAGGATTGATCATCAAGTCAAGATACGGGGTTTCAGAATCGAACTCGGAGAAGTAGAAAACCAGTTATTAGCACATGAG
Organism: Brevibacillus halotolerans; assembly: GCF_026891775.1. Taxonomy (NCBI): domain Bacteria; kingdom Bacillati; phylum Bacillota; class Bacilli; order Caryophanales; family Paenibacillaceae; genus Brevibacillus; species Brevibacillus halotolerans. The sequence continues at coordinate 15,736 of NZ_JAPTNK010000029.1, read as the reverse complement.
GCAGTAAGTGAGGCTATTGTAGTAGATAAAATAGATTCCAGCGGGGTTACCTACTTATGCTCATATATTGTACTTCATGAAGGGGTAAACATAAGGGAAATAAGAGATTATTTATCTGCTAATGTACCAGACTACATGATCCCATCCCACTTCGTAAAGCTGGACAGGATGCCATTGACCCAGAATGGAAAAATAGACAGAAAAATTTTACCAGAACCGGATGGAAGCCTTATGACAGGTGCTGAATATGAGGCACCAAGAAATGAAGTAGAGGAGATCCTGGTAGGAATATGGAGTGAACTTCTATCTGTTAAAAGCATGGGAATCAATGATAATTTCTTTGAGTTGGGTGGACATTCTCTTAAAGCTGCTCAACTAATTTCAAAAATCCATAAACACTTCCGGGTAGAGATTCCTTTAAAGGAATTTTTCCAACTACCAACGATTAAAGGTATTAGTCAGTACATTGATAAGACCGCAGAGAGTGGGTATGAAGCAATAGAATCAGTAAAGGAAAGCAATTACTATGGAGCGTCTTCGGCACAAAAGAGGATGTATATGTTGCAACAATTTGAACCATATAATACCGGTTATAATATGCCAGTAGTTTTAGAAATGGAAGGAAAGCTGGATGTCGAAAAGGTGGAAAATGTATGTAAAAGATTAATCAACAGGCATGAAACCTTACGAACCTCATTTTCTACTATCGATGAACAAATCGTACAAATAATAAATAAAGAAGTAAATTTTAAGATTGAAATGATAACAAATGAAAAGGAGACTGATACGGAGAAGGATAAAATAATTAGCAAGTTTGTGAGACCATTTAGTTTACATGAAGCACCTTTACTAAGAGTGAGTCTCCTGAAAATAAAAGAAGACAAACATTTACTATTGTTTGACATGCACCATATTATTTCTGATGGTGTATCTATGGGGATTTTAGTGAAAGAATTCATGCAACTGTATGAAGGAAAACATCTAGGAAATCTACAAATTCAATATAAGGATTATACAGTGTGGCAAAATAAATTGTTACACTCGGAAAAGGTAAAAAGGCAAGAAAAATACTGGACACAAACCTTTTCTGATGAAATACCTGTACTAAATATGCCAATAGATTTTGTAAGACCAAGCGTTCAAAGTTTTGAAGGAAATGTTTTGCATGCTACGTTAGATAAAGAAGTGTCGCAATACTTAAAGAATCTTGCTACAGAAGAAGGCTGCACTTTGTATATGGTATTGTTATCAGGGATAAGCATTTTACTTTCGAAGTATAGTGAGCAAGACGATATTATAATAGGAAGTCCAATTGCCGGTCGTCCACATGGGGATCTTCAGAATATTATTGGGATGTTTGTAAATACGTTAGCCATGAGAAGTCATCCAGTGGGTTCGAAATCCTATAAGGCATTTTTACAGGAAGTAAAAGAAAGTGCTCTACAAGCTTACGACAATCAAGACTATCCATTTGAGGCTCTTATCAACAAGGTAAATGTAAGAAGAGATATCAGCAGGAATCCAATGTTTGATGTTATGTTTACTATGGATAATATGGATATCGAAAAGGTAAGAATGAATGATTTACTAATCAAGGAGTACAAAATCGAGTCCAAAGTAGCAAAATTCGATTTAACCTTCTCTGCAAAGGAAATAGATGAAGGGCTTGAATTACATGTTGAATACTGCACAAAACTTTATAAAGAGGAAACAATATCTAGAATGTTGGAGCATTATAAAAGGATCCTTGAAGTCATAAGCAAAAATAGAATGATTTTGCTAAAAGATATAGACATGCTTACAGATTTGGAAAAACATACGCTTGTGAACGAATACAACTCTACTTATAGTGATTACCCAAGAGATAAAATTATCCAAGAGAAATTTGAAGAACAAGTGGAGAAGGTACCAAATGAGATTGCGGTCGTGTTCGAGGACAATTATCTAACATATAGGGAGTTGAATGAAAAAGCTAACCGATTAGCAAGAACGCTACGTGAAAAAGGAGTAGAGCGAGAAACACTAGTGGGTATTTTGGTAGAAAGATCACTGGAGATGATGGTGGCGCTAATGGCGGTTCTAAAATCAGGAGGAGCTTACCTACCAATAGACCCTGATGTACCAGAGGAAAGAATGAATTATATCATTAACGATAGTCAGATAAAAGTACTGATAATGCAGAATGAATTTATTGGAAAGGTTTCTTGTGATGGTGAAGTCATTGATGTCGATAATGAGGCTGCATATGCACAGGATGCCACTAATCTAAATCGTATAAATCAATCACATGATCTGGCATATGTAATCTATACATCAGGCTCAACAGGTAATCCTAAAGGTGTTATGATTGAACATCGAAATGTCCTGCATGTATGTAACTGGTACAATAATCTTTATAATGTACAAGCTCATAAAAATACGTTGCAGATCACTAATTTAGCTTTTGACGTCGCTGTGTTAGAGACAATAGTTGTTATCCTAAATAGAGGTACAATCTTCATTCCTAAGAAAGAAATTATTTTTGACAAGGATCAATTCAGAGAATATGTGAATAGATACCAAATCAATTCCGTTCAGTTTGTACCTCAAACATTAAGTCAATTAGTTTTAGGTAATGAAAAGATGAACAGCTTAACCCTGCTTGTATCAGGCGGTGATATCCTAGAAAACACGTTAAAAAATACAATTATTTCAATGGGTTATAATTTGTTCAACCATTATGGGCCAACAGAGACAACAGTGGATACGATTACTACTTCATGTTCTGAAAAGAATGTTATTGGCAAGCCAGTTGAAAATTCTCAGGTATATATCATGAGTCAATCGGGTCATTTACAACCTATGGGTATACCAGGAGAAATCTATATCGGTGGTGATGGGGTAGCAAGAGGATATCTTAATAGACCAGAGCTCACAGATGAAAGATTCATTGATAATCCTTTTATTCCAGGGGCGAGGATTTATAAGACAGGTGATTTAGGAAGATGGTCTCCTGACGGGGATTTAGAGTTTTTAGGTCGAATAGATAACCAAGTAAAAATACGTGGAATCAGGATTGAATTAGGAGAAATTGAGCGTCAACTGATAGAACATCCGTTTATTACAGAAGCCTATGTTCTCGATAAGAAAAATAAGCATGGTGAAAAATATTTATGTGCGTATGTAAAGGTAGTTCAAGAAATACCAATAGAAGAATTGAGAAAGCGCCTACTAGAAAAGCTACCGGAATATATGGTTCCAGCTTCTTTTGTTCAATTAGACAAGTTACCACTTACTTCAAATGGAAAAGTAGATAGAAAAGCACTACCCGAGCCAATGGAAGTACTTATGTCTGAATTAGAACTTGAGGCTCCTACCAATGAAATTCAGCAAAGACTAGCAAGTATTTGGCAGGAAGTATTGGGAGTTGAAACAGTAGGAATTAACCAGAATTTTTTTGAGCTAGGAGGACAATCACTTAAGGCGTCGATTATAACCTCTAGAATTCATAAAGCTTTTGAAGTGGTAGTTCCACTTGTAGAAATATTCAAATTACCGACTATAAAAGAGCTTAGTATGTATATTGCCCAAGCAGAAAAAAGAATGTACAGCATGATACCTAAAGCAGCCGAACAAGAATACTATCCGTTATCTAGAGCTCAAAAGAGATTATTTATCTTGCATCAACTAAATAAAGAAGATGTAAGCTATAATATGCCAGCCATTGTAACTGTTGAGGGTACACTTGATACAAATAGGTTGGAAAATGCCTTACGAACACTGGTTGAGCGCCACGAGGTATTCAGAACCACGTTTACCATTGTAAATGGAGAGCCTGTCCAGAAAGTAAACAAACATGGTGAATTTTCTTTACACACCGTATATACGGATCAGAGCGATATTGAGGCTATAGTAGGTGAGCTTATTCAACCGTTTGATTTGAGTCAATCACCTTTACTACGAGTAAACTATATACAAGTAGAGCAAGGAACGCAGGTTCTGGTGATTGATATGCATCATATCATCTCAGATGGAATTTCTATGGATATCTTTATCAAAGAATTGATCGAATTGTATGGCGGACATACGTTACAAGCACTTGGTATTCAGTACAAAGATTATTGTGTATGGCAGCATGCATCTTTAAATTCAAGCTATATGAAAAAGCTTGAAAAGTATTGGATGAAAAAAACTAATAATTTCAACTTTACAGAACTAACAAAAAAGTATGATGCTGAAAAAGAAGGGGCACAAGGGTTAACTCTTGAAGTATATTTTGATCCCAATGAACGCACAAAAATTGATCAATTCTGTAAGGTAAACTCTATCACCACTTTTGCTTACTTTAGCGCTATTTTAAACATTATCTTAATGAACGAGGTAGGCAAGGAAGATATCGTAGTAGGAACACCAGTAGTGGGCAGAAATCATGATCAACTACAAGATGTTATTGGTATGTTTTTGAATGTCATACTTCTTCGGTCACATATCGATAAAAATAAAACATTCAAAGAGTATGTACAGCTAGTAAATGAAACATTAATTGAAGCTCTGGATCATCAGGAGTATCCATATGAGGAGTTATATGATCTGGTAACGGATAAATATGGTACTAACCAGGGCTCCTTATTCTCTATTCTTCTTAATTACATGCCCTATCAAGATACTGAGAATGAGAATATCAATCTATCTCTTGAAGGAGTTACATTCACGGAATACAGCACTGAAAAAATTACTCCGAAGTACGACGTAACATTCTATGTATATGAAAATAAAGAAGATATCACCATGAATATTGTTTATAAAAACACTTTATATGAAGCTTACATGATGGAGCGGATTAGAAAATCATTCCTCTTTATCTCAAATGCAGTATTGGAAAATCATGAAGTTGTCATCAAAGAAATTGATTACAGTAGCACTATGGATGAAGAAGAGGAAGATGAAGAGATGGATATGTACTTTAACAATGAAGATTTCATTGTAAAGAATTAGGAACAGCTTTAGTTAGAGATACAAGAGATCCAGTGAGGCATACATTGTTTTTCCTGACAAAAAGGAACCTATTCCATTTTGGGCGGGGAGGTAATGGTGCCTCTCTTTTTATTGTATCTAAAAACAAAATTTGCTGAAAAGACATGCAGATTAAATAAGAATATTGGAGATGAGGTTATGAGTTTCATAAGTGTTGATAGAAATACCATTGATAAAAGGATAAGGGAATTCGCACTACATGCCCCTGAAAAGATTGCAATAGAATGTGCTGATGACAAGCGGACCTATAAAGAACTTGAAGAGAACTCTAATCATATATGTCATTTTCTTAGGAATCAGTACAAGGAAAATAAGATTGTATTTGTTTTTATGAACAAGGGGATTGCATTAATTGAAACATTAATTGGAATCATGAAATCAGGAGGAATTTTTGTTCCCATTGATCCCTCTGTTTCAGAAGATAGAATCTCTCTTATGATGGGAGAAGTAGAAGCAGATTGGGTAATCACTACATCCGATTTACTGGGTAAATGGAATAATAGCAGAGTAAAGGCTAAAGCCTGTCAGAATGTTATGGTTCAGGATATCAATGATTCTAATGAAATCGAAAATACGTTTGACCTCCCTCTTTTTTTTATTGGAAATGATACAGATGTATCCAGAGAAATCGATTTTTATTCCGACAATAAACACTGTTATATCTATTTTACCTCAGGCTCAACAGGTAAACCTAAGTGTATTTTAGGAAGACATGAGAGCCTGTTACACTTTATTGACTGGGAAATTAGAGAAATGGGAGTGGATATGAACTCAAGAGTTAGCCAACTTACCCCAATCTCATTTGATCCATTTTTACGAGATATTTTTGTACCGCTGTGTGCAGGTGGGACTCTATGTATCCCTGAGAACCAAGACATTATTTTACATCCTACAAGATTAATAAACTGGTTGGAGAATAAGCAGGTAACTTTGGTTCATATTGTTCCGTCTTTGTTTAAGGTCGTCTCTAATCATTTGGAAAGTTCGGACGCTTTACCGAATCTAACTCACATTCTCTTAGCTGGTGAGCTATTACGAGGGAATGACATAAAAAGGTTTATGGATATTATTGGAACCAGAGTACAAATTGTCAATTTATATGGCCCAACAGAGACAACATTAGCCAAAATGTTCTATAAGGTAAGTAAAGAAGATGTGAACAAAGCTATTATACCAGTTGGAAAGCCCATTTCTAATACGCAGGTATATATTTTAAATGAGAATGCCAAAAAGTGCGGGAAGGGTATAGTTGGGGATATTTATATTCGTACGCCATTTATCTCATCAGGTTATATAAATGATAGGGAACTAACCCATCAAGTTTTTATAAAGAATCCTTTTACAGATAATCCAAATGATATCATTTATCACACTGGTGACTTAGGAAGAAGGCTTATTGATGGAAATATTGAGGTAATTGGCCGTGCAGATAATCAAGTAAAAATAAGAGGCATGCGAATTGAGCTGAGCGAAATTGAGAACAAATTATTAAAACATCAAGCAATCAAAGAAGCTGTCGTAATTGCTAAAGAAGATGGAAGTCAAAATAAATATTTATGTGCCTTTATTATTTCAGAAGAACAAGTAAACATATCTTTATTAAGAACGTACCTCGCAAATGATTTACCAGATAATATGGTACCTTCTCATTTTTTACAAATAGATAGTATTCCCTTGAATCAAAATGGAAAGATAGATCGTAAGAAATTAGAATCATTAGAAATCGTAATCACCGAAGAAGAATATGTACCGCCGACAAATGAAATCGAACAAAAGGTAGCGGATATTTGGGAAGATATTTTTAAAATAGAAAAAATCAGTATTGATAGCAATTTTTTCGATATAGGTGGGCACTCCCTTCGTGCTGCAAAACTTATGGCAGCAATCTATAAAGAGTGCAATGTGGAAATATCTCTTGCGGAACTATTTGATAAAACAACAATTCGAGCACAAGCTGACTATATTGTAAGAGCACAAAAAAGTACGTATAAAAAAATACCACAAATAGAGGAAAAGGATTATTACGAGGCATCGTCCGCTCAGAAACGGATGTATATGCTACAACAATTTGATAGTGAAAGTACTGCTTACCACTTACCGAATATATTGATGATAGAAGGTAAAGTTGATAAAAAAAGACTGGAAAAAGCCTTTAAAAAACTAATACAAAGACATGAGATCCTACGAACTTCCTTTGAGTCAAAAGAGGAAAGAATACTTCAGAGAGTAAACAAGGAAGTAGAATTCAGTATTGAATATATAGAAAAAGGAAAAGCAGAAATAGAAGAGATCGTTAAAAGCTTTGTTAAACCTTTTGATTTAGAAAAAGCTCCATTACTACGTGTTACCTTAGTAAAAATTACGGATGATAAACATGTATTACTCTCAGATATGCATCATATCATTTCAGATGCAACTTCGATTGGAATAATGATGTACGAGTTTACTTCTCTTTATGAGCAAAAAGATCTAGAGGAGTTACGGATACAATATAAGGATTATACAGAATGGCAAAATCAGTTACTAGCATCGGATGAAATGAAAATGCAGGAAGAGTATTGGATGAATCGTTTTTCAGATGAGATACCAGTATTAGACTTGCCGACAGACTTCCCAAGACCAAACATCAAAAGTTTTGAAGGGGATTATATAAGTTTTACTATAGACAAAGAAATGACTCAAAATCTAAGAAAAATCGCTCATCAAACACGTAGTACAATGTATATGGTTTTATTGTCTGCAATCACTATTTTACTTGCAAAATACAGCAGGCAAGAGGATATTACCATAGGAAGTCCGATCTCTGGAAGAACGCATACTGATTTAGACAAAATGATTGGTATGTTTGTTAATACGCTGGCTATGCGAAATCACCCTGTGGGTAGCAAAGTATATGAGGATTTCCTAAAAGAAGTAAAAGAAAATGCATTGGCAGCATATGCTCATCAAGATTATCAATTTGAAGAATTAGTAGAAAAATTACATGTACAAAGGGATATGAGTAGAAATCCTTTATTCGATGTCATGTTTACGTTACAGAATGCGGATATAGAGAGCTTTTCATTTGAAGAACTAACATTTATACAATATAAACAAGAAAGTAAGGTAGCCAAATTTGATGTAGCATTTTCAGCAAATGAAGGGAATGAAGAGATAGCTTTCCTTGTAGAATATAGTAGCAAATTATTTAAAAAAGATACAATAAAGAGGATGATTACCCATTTCTTACAGATCATTTCGGTTATTGGGACAAACATAAAATGTCAAATTTCTGAGATAGAAATCCTTTCACAAGAAGAAAAGAATAACTTGCTATTTGCCTTTAATGATACACATGTGGATTATCCTCGAGATAAAACATTACATGAAATATGGACAGAACAGGTCAATAAGACTCCACACAAAATTGCGGTTAAGCATGGAGAACAACAAGTAACTTATAAAGAATTAGATGAAAAATCGAATCAAATTGCCCACGCATTGAGAGAGAAAGGTATCAAAAATGAAGGATTAGTTGCAATTTACTTTGAAAGATCGATTGATATGCTTTCTTCTATAATTGGAATTATGAAAGCTGGAGGAGCTTATATTCCAATTGATGTAAACTTCCCGGTAAACAGGATGAAGACTATGCTATCGGATTCTCAGGCTACCTTTATCATAACAAAATCACCGTATATAAATCGGGTGGAATTTTATACGGAACTAGCTTCTGGTACTTCAATCGAACATATTATCTATTTAGATTCGATTGAAGATGCTAATGAGGATCAGGAAATATTTAGAAAGAAAAAACTAGAAAGTTATCTATCACAAACAGGTGAAGCCCCAATTAACATAGCAGATTCTTCCGTTTGTGATGTGGATTATGTAGCATCTTGCTCGACAGAAAAGGTTGAAAATAGAATTAATCCTACCAATCTTAGTTATATTATTTATACCTCAGGTTCTTCTGGTAAACCTAAGGGAGCTATGGTTGAACATCAGGGAATGGTCAATCACTTATATGCAAAGATAAATGATCTGAATCTCTCAGCATCTAGTATTATTGCTCAAAATGCGTCCCACTGTTTTGATATATCAGTATGGCAGATCTTTGCAGCGTTAATATGTGGAGGGACCACTATCATTTACTCTAATGAGACTGTGATGGACCCTGAAGAACTTGTAAATAGAGTGATTCAAGATAATATAACAATCCTTGAGGTAGTTCCTTCCTTCTTACATGCTATGCTTAATTATTTAGCGGAAAGTAAAAAGGCATTTTCAGATCTTGAATTTTTGCTTGTAACAGGTGAAGAACTAAAACCAAAACTAGTAAAAAGATGGTTCGACATGTATAAAGGTATCAAATTGGTGAATGCTTATGGACCAACGGAGGCCTCCGATGACATCACTCATTATGTGATGTCTGATTTTCCCCATATTGGTAAGATCCCAATTGGAAAAACGGTGCAAAATTTAGCTATTTATATTGTAGATGACTATTTGAAACTATGTCCAATTGGAATCAAAGGAGAGATTGTTGTCGCCGGCATTGGTGTTGGTAGAGGATATATAAATGATGAGGAAAAAACAAAAAAAGCATTCACGATTAATCCTTATGCAAGAGAAAAAAATGAAAGATTGTATAAGACAGGTGATCTTGGTAGATGGCTTCCTGATGGTACTATAGAATATTTAGGACGTCTTGATTATCAAGTTAAAATCAGGGGAAATCGGATCGAATTAGGTGAAATTGAGAGCATCATTAATCAACAGGACTCTATTAAAGAAGCTGTTGTCTTAGTACGTGGTGAAGATATTGAAAGACAGTACCTTTGTGCATATATGGTGGTACAGAATGTAGATATTCAAGTAATTAAAAATAGCTTGAAGAACAAGCTTCCTGAGTATATGATACCAACCTCTTATGTACTTCTTGATAAGATGCCTCTCACTTCTAATGGTAAAGTAGATCGCCAAGCTCTTTTGAGTATGGAAGGGATACGGGAGGATTCAACAAAAATACCACCAAGAAATTTTTATGACAATACAATTGTACAGATTTGGAAGGATGTATTAAAACTAGAGGAAATATATATTCAAGATGATTTCTTTGAAATAGGTGGAAGCTCCATTAATATAATCCAGGTTGCCAACCGAATCAAGCAGGAACTAGCAGTAGAAGTCACGTTTGCTGATTTAATGGTGTATAAAACCGTCCTTGAGTTATCAGAGTATTTAGCCCAAAAAGAAAATAACGGAAGGCAGTTTAAGAATGTATTTAAAATAAATAAGGGTAAAAGTGATAAAAATATTTTCATTGTACATGGGGCTGGTGGGGACATTTTCCTTTATCGAGATTTAGCCAAATTATTGGAAGATGAGTACAACGTATATGGAATACAGCCAAAGGGTTTAAATGGAGAGGAACCATTCTCGAGTAGTTATTATGAAATGATGCATGATTACATCAACGAAATAAGAACCATACAGGGTGAGGGACCCTATATTATTGCAGGTTATTGTACAGGTGGAATTGTATCCTATGACTTGGTAAATATTTTAGAACTACAGGGGGATAAAGTTACAGCATTACTCGAATTGGATCATGAAGCCTATATACGGAAGGGAATTTACAGGTCATTCGTACATGTGAACAGTATGATCATAGGTGCAATTGAAACATGGCGTAGGATTAGCAAAAAAGACAAGGAATATACTTTAGAAAAATATTCAAAGTGGATGAAGAAAGCAAAACCCATTTCAAAGGAAAGACAACTTTCTATTTTACAGAACGTTGAAGATTTACGAAATTATTTTGGCAGGGAACTTGTAGTGAAATCCAATTATATTAGCTTGGGCTTTATTAGTAGCCCTACACTAGTAATAAAAGGACAAGATAATCATCATCATTTGTTAAAAGAAGATCTTTGGAGAAAAATGGTGAGAGGTCCATTGGAATTCTATGAGGTACCAGGTGATCATGATTCTGTTCTGTCTCATCCACATGTAGAAAGGGTTGCTGAGATCATAAAGTCATTTTTAAATAAAAAGATGGATAATTAATCCTCACCACAAAAGGTTAAGTAAGATGCATATTCTAGGAGGTAATCATGAGTATTAAAAGTAATTTTATTGAACTATTAGATAGGATCATCAAGGAATACATGGACAAAGAGTCTATTCCAGGATTGGCTGTAGGTATTGTAAAGGATAAAAAAATCATTTGTGCAAAAGGCTATGGAGTAAAGAATGTCGATACGAAAGAACCAATTAATGAATACTCGTTGTTTCATATGGCTTCCATTTCAAAGACATTTGTAGCATTGGCCATTATGAAATTGGTTGAGGATGGGAGCGTAAAATTAGATTCCTATGTAACTGAATATTTGCCTTATTTTGAACTAAAAGATGAGAAATACAAAAATATTACCATTAGACAGTTATTAAGCCATACGTCTGGAATACCGAATGATTCTAATTATGAATGGGATAAACCGCAATATGATGAAGAAGCTTTAGAGAGATATGTGAAAAGTATTACCTATCTGGACTTAATGTGGAAACCAGGTGAAAAATTTGGTTACAGTGATACAGCTTTTGAAGTATTAGGTGATGTTATTTCAAAAGTTTCAGGGCTTTCTTTTGAACATTATATGAAAGAAAATGTGTTACAAGTTTTAGGTATGAAAGAAAGTCATTTTTATAAACCAGCTCTTTCAGCTGATTTATTAACTTCTCCGCATATCTTGTATGTAAAGAATGATTACGCTGCAAAGGTAAGCAAGATTTTTCCCTATAATCGGATCCATTCTCCAAGCTCTACGCTATGCTCAAATGCGATCGAAATGTGCTATTATGCGATTGCTAATCTTAATAAGGGAAGTTTGAACGGACAAACAATCCTACATCCTGATAGTCATGCCGATCTCTGGAAAAGTCATGTGCACACAGGCTGGGATGGCTTTATGACAGAAATGGGTCTGTCTTGGTTCCTAGGTGATTACAAAGGGAATAAAGTGGTATCTCATGTGGGTGGTGATACGGGATTTCGTAGTGAGTTAATGATTTTACCAGAGGAAGGTATCGCTGTTGTTATTATGACTAACTCCGACTATGTGAGCACACAGCCGCTATGTACAACTATTTTAGATATAGTCTTAGAACAAGAAGCTATCCTGATAAAAAAATCATTAGCCCATCACTTGGCTAGAAAAGTAGTTCATACGGATGTCGATGCCGCATTAAAATATTGTTCCTGCAATAAAAACGCCATAGAGGAGTTTTTTGTGAACGAGGGAGAATGCAATTCTATTGCTCATGAGTGGTCCAAGGAAAAGAGATTTGACAAAGCAATTGAAATGCTTACAGCCTCGATTATTGCCTTTCCCGATTCATACGTCCTTTATGATAGTCTAGGGAAAATGTACAGATTAAGTGGAGAGGATCAACTTGCAATTAAGAGCTATCGTAAATCACTAGAGTTAAACCCGGAAAATGAAAAAACAAAGCTAGCAATAAAAGAATTAAGTAGTAATGAAATATAAGTACTGTGTTCTTTATCTTTACGAGATAAGCACTTCATTGAGTGCTTATTTTTTTATATATAAAAATAAAAAATATAGGTAAATTATAGGAGGTTTTATAATGAAAGAAGCCATTGTAGGACAGCAATGGGAACAACGGGATGTCACCCCACAAAGTGCAACATCGAATAAGGGAAGTTTATTTTCGAAAGATATCATGAATCAATTAAAGGGCTTGCAGAAGAAAAATAATTGGTACAACTTTTTCGCGTTAGGACTTGATTGGTCATTGATTGCCTTCGTCATTGTGTTAGCGCATGTCTATCAAAATCTATGGACGTATATAGGAGCTATCATTGTGATCGGGGGTAGAATGAGAGGGTTGGACAATCTCATGCATGAAGCAAGTCACAATATGCTGTTTAAGAGTCGGTGGTTAAATAAGTGGGTGGGGTCTATTTTCATTGCTTTTCCTGTTATTACGAATTACAAAGCGTATTGTGATTCGCATTATAGACACCATAAATATCTATGGACAGATAAAGATCCAGATACTTCTGAATTAAAAGCAATGGGTTTAAACCATGCCGTAATCAGTAAAAAGTATTTTATTTTCCGATATATTTTTGGGTCTATTTTCATTAAACATGTTTTTCGGAATGTTTTGAGTGCGGGTATTAGACTTTTTTCTAAACAAGATCAAACGATTGCAGAGTACATCATTAAATTGTGTCTATGGTCCTCTGTAATTACTCTATCCATTATCTATCATTTTTGGTTGGAGTTAATTCTGTACTGGTTTGTACCGCTTGTCACGGTTTTTCCAGTCATTCGTTTTTGGTCTGATTTAGCCGACCATTCTGGTTTAGAGACTTCAGACCCGCTGTATTCGAGCAGAAACTCTTATGGGAATTGGCTGGAGCGGTTGATTTTGTATCCACATCATGATACTTACCATATTGTGCACCATCTTTTTCCTTACATCCCGCACTATAACTTGAAAAAAGCTCATCTTGTGCTGATGAACAATGCTGATTATGCAAAGGCACATCATTGTACTGGATTTTTCAAAACTTTTTTACCAGGGTTTCGATCTGTCATCGACGATATTGTCACTAAATTAAATCACAAATAATAAAAAAAGGATGCGTTGAATGAGAGTTCTTATTCAATTATCAGTCTATGTTAGTAGTCCATAAAAACAAGAAGCGAGGTCTACGCTATGGATGTATTAGCTTCCCTGCGAGCAGTTGATATCGATCAGATTTGCTTTCATGAATCTCATGAAGAAGCCCGTCTTCTTCATACTTGCCAATTAATACAGAATGAAGGGGTACTTAGACATACACCTCTTGCTTCACAATTGAGCGATGGTCGCTATCTGATTCTAGATGGTGCTCATCGTACCCTAGCCCTGAAGAAATTACAATGCTGTCGTGTTGTTGTTCAAATGGTACATTTGGATAACTGTCATCTAGGAGCATGGAATCATTTATTGCCAGTCGGGGAGTGGATAAGTCGGCTGAAGAAAAATAGAGCTCTATACTGGTCTAAGGAAATTGAAAACCAATATGGAGATCCTTTGGTCGAATTTATTGAGCATGATGGAAATACAAGCTTTATATATTCCAAAAATGGAGATGATAAGCTTACTCGATTGAAAGACTGGCATAGCATAGTGGATTCTTATAATAATGCTTTTCCTGTAAAACGTTTACCACAAGATGCTAGCTTATCGTTACCTCTATTAGGGGAGGTGCTGCTTCGATTTCCTTGTTATGACTTGAAGCAGTTAGAGGAAATTACATTATCTGGTCATATTATGCCAGCAGGTGTTACACGTTGCATTGTTGAAGGACGACTTTTGAATTTAAGGATCCCTCTTAGATTTCTATCGAGCCAATGCTTTCATCAGGATGAATGGAATGAGTTACTGAGCCGCTGGAAAAAATCATTAAGGCTTTATTCAGAATCCGTTTATCTATGTGAGGTATGACTTATTTTTCTGTATAAGTACAAAATTAAGATTGAAATATAAATAAATGAGGGATTAGAATGATCAATCGCCTTTTATCTATCAGCCATCTTATAGGGAATACTCCCCTGGTTACATTGGACCATGAGGATATCAATCTATTTGTAAAATTAGAATACATTAATTTGATGGGTAGCGTCAAAATGAGAGCAGCATATTATATTTTAAAACAAGCCATTGAGAGAGGCGATATCACAGAAAACACAACTGTGATTGAATCTACATCTGGCAATTTCGGAGTTGCGCTTGCTACGTTATGTAAAATAATTGGAGTTAAATTTATTCCAATTATTGATCCCAATATTAGTCCTATTTACGAGAATCTTCTGCATACTTTTTCGTATGACGTCATCAAGGTAACTGAACGTGATGAAACAGGCGGTTTTTTATTAACTAGAATCGAGAAGATTAAAGAACTTTGCCACTCAATAGAAGACTCTTTTTGGACGAATCAGTATGCAAATATTGATTGTTTTTGGGCTCATTATCATGGACTTGGTGAAGAGATCGCCGTCCATTTCAGTGAACTTGATTATGCCTTTATTGGTGTAAGTTCCGGAGGTACAATTTCAGGTGTGTCCAGAAGATTAAAAGAAAAGTTTCCACAGATCAAAATAATTGCCGTAGATACCGATGGTTCTGTTATATTTGGAGGCCAGCCGAAAAAGCGTTATATACCGGGGATTGGCTCCAGTATGGTACCGGATCTGTTAAAAGAAGCAGTTATTGATGAAGTGATTCATGTTCCAGAAGATAAGACCATCGAGGGGTGCTACCAATTGTTTAAAAACCACGCGATTTTTGGTGGTGGATCTTCTGGGACTTCCTATTATGCAATTTCTCAATATTTTAAGGATAAACAGTTTGAGGAATCACCTAATGTTGTTTTTCTAGTTCCCGATAATGGCATGGCATACGTTAACACTGTCTATAATCAACAGTGGGTTGCTCAAGTTCGCCAATCAATAAATGAACTAGTATCTAGCGGTAAATAATATCATTTTTAAACTTTATTAAAAGGATGCCATGAACCCAATTTTATTGGAGAGTTCGGCATCCTTTTTTTATGGAGTTTTACATTATTTCTAGCAATAAATATCATTTTTAGAGAAGAAATAGTCAATATAGAACTTTTATTCTAATTATATAAAATAAAAATAGGGATGTTTTCTTGATA
>NZ_JAPTNK010000028.1:0-47467 GCF_026891775.1 Brevibacillus halotolerans | reverse complement strand
TTACTATAACTCAATTCGCATTCAAACAAAACTAAACAACCAGTCACCGGTTGAATTCCGACGACTGGCTGCTTAAACTTGTAAGGTGTTTTGATCCCTGTCCTACAAACGGGGGTCAGTCCCCATCTTCAGCATGGGGTCTTTCTTATTTTACTCCCAGTATAGTTCTACTTTATCCCCACTTACTAAAGGGGTTTGGAAGGAAGCTGCTACATGATTTACCTTCATGATGAAAGTAGGTAGCTGGTTTGTTCCAATCGGCTGAGCGGGAATTTCTATATAACGAAATATATCGCTTACCATAGGTGCTTCTCCTACTGTGGAGTGTATCGTTACCACATCGTTATGCTGAAGCTGGGTTTCAATGGTAGCAGGATTACCATTGAGCTGTATATCCATGTGACCTGTTTCTAGGCAGATAAGCTGGTCGTTTACATAAACATTTACAGTCTCCTGAACCATATCCTCTGGACTTACCAAATCACCGATTGTTGGGGTCTCTAAATCGTGAACCTCGCAATGGATGGTATCTTGTGAATGAACCAAATCCAATAGAGTAGCCTTTTTGCCGTTTAAAAGAATATGTAATTCTTTGCAAGAAAGAGAATAGGTTTGATGATTACATGTAATCGTAAATAAAGGAGCTTCAGCTACCTCCTGTATCAATGTGGCAAACCTGCTGGACTGTATGGCTTCCCCGACGGTTTTAGGCAGACGCATCTCCAGATCCATTCGATCAGAAAGCAAGGCATCGCTTTTTAGAATGATGCGCTCATGTAAAACAATAGGAGGCTGTAACAACTCCTCGCCATTAATTGTGAGGGGGAGTACCTGACTTGAATCAATGAGATCCTGAGCCAAAGCAGTTGCTTCCATACCATCCTCACCTGGACTTACACGAATGATGTCTCCATCAGAAATAAGAGAATCGAGTGAGCCTGTTCGACCATTGATTACAATGGTAGGAGAGGTTCCATGTCCTCCGGGGATGATTTTAAGACGTCCATTCACATTGACTGACATAGCTAGACCCGGACGGCCATGAAGCCGTTTAATGTCCATACCAGCCGCTAGGAGCGCGTCACCTAAAGTCATTTTCCGAAGATCAAAGAGCCTTACAGGTGTATCATTAATAGTAACCGTTACATAACGAATCGGTTGGGAATGTGCAGCGAGAGCAATTCCAACAGGTGTTACAAATGCAGGCCCGTTTAGCAAGGGATGTTCACCAACAAATTGCTTGATGGCATCAGCACCTCGAACTGCAACACGATTAGCTGGCAATCCTAAATGCTGGGCTACCTTTGTTGGCAGAGTCGGAGTTAAGCTTCCGCCCCCAATTAACATAACTGCTTGAGGAGCCTTGCCATTCAGCTCCAAAATTTTATGAGCGATCTGTTCAGCAAGAGATTCGATTTCAGAATCAATAGCCGCAATGACCTGATCTGTAGCTAATTCCTGTTCGATTCCTAAAATATCGTGGAACTGAACGGTTTCTTGATCGTGTAGCTGGCGCTTTACCTCTTCTGCAACAGGAAAATCCAGTAAATAAGCATTCATAAGAGCATCTGTAATCTCATCTCCGGCTGTTGGCACCATGCCATAAGCCGTTATGCTTCCATCTTCTGTTAAAGCAATATCAGAGGTACCAGCACCGATATCAACAAGTGCTATGTTTAATCGACGCATCGTAGTAGGAATCAATACATGAATGGCAGCAATCGGCTCTAAGGTAAGGGCCTTCATTTCCAGACCACTTCGTTTGAGAGCTGCTAACAAGGAATCTACAACCATGCGTGGAAGAAACGTTGCGATAACATCAACAGAAGCGTTTGTTCCACGTTGATCGATTAGGCTACCGATAATCTCCTCATCCAAATAGTAGTTAACCACACTGTACCCTACGCAATAATAGCGTGTAATATCCAATTCATTCAGTTCTTGGGCTAATTCTGCCTGTGCCTTTTGTACCGCAGAAAACTCCAGAGTAAGCACATCGTCTTTGGTCAACACGGGTAAATGGGAGATAGGAAGCTCGAAGCGCACGCGCTTTGTTTTCAGCGAGCGTCCTGCTGCTGCTACTGCCACTTCTTGTAAGGGACCGTGTTTTTCAGATAGATGCTGCTTGATCTTCTCGATGATTTCAGCGACTGCAAGTACATCGTGGATTTGTCCGTCCAGCATAGAGCGTTCCTTATGCTCTAAAATGTAACAGTCTTTAATTTGAAACTTGTCTTTCTCTTCAAGCGGTTCAACGATAAGTCCTACTACACTACGGGTACCAATATCTAAAGCAAAAAGAGTGTTATTTTGCTTATCTGCATGTTCTTCTAGCAAATGAAATGTCTCCTTCCCATTTGGAATGGAAGATTTACGTATTTTCTCTATCATATACTAGCTTCTAAAGATAATAAAACCCCATTAAATTAACCTTTTTCAAAAAAAATGTAGCTTGTAACAATTACTTTCGCGCTTTTTGGTACTAAAGGGCTGGTCAAACGTCTAATCATCTACTATAATAACAGATAACTCAGAACGTCTTATGTATAACCATACTGTGATTTGCAAACGATAAGGGAAAAAGTAGAAGGGTGGAGTAGAGATGAGAAATGAACAAATTGAGGCCATTCGCCGCCAATTGGACACAATTAATTTGCAATTATTAGAATTGATCAACAAGCGTGCCTCTTTGGTTCAAGAGCTAGGCCAAGAGAAGAGCAAGCAGGGCGTGAATCGTTTTGATCCAGAACGTGAACGCGACATGTTGAATCTAATTGTAGAGAATAACAATGGACCATTCAGCGACGAGGCTATTCGTCATTTATTCAAACAAATCTTTAGTGCTTCTCTTGACCTGCAAAAGGATGAGGATAAGAAAATTCTACTAGTAAGCCGTAAAAAACAACTAGAGGATACGGTTCTTACTATTAAAGGCGTGGAATTTGGTGGAAAAGAGAAGATTCTGATTGCCGGCCCATGCTCAGTAGAAAGCTATGATCAAGTTCGTGCTGTAGCTGAAAATCACGTGAAACAGGGATTGCGTGTGCTTCGCGGTGGTGCATACAAGCCGCGTACCTCTCCATATGACTTCCAAGGGCTTGGAGTGGAAGGATTAGAGATTCTGAAACGCATCGGCGACGAGTTTAATTTAGTAACAATTAGTGAGATCGTAACACCTGCTGATCTTGAAATGGCGACAAAATATGTAGATGTTATTCAAATTGGTGCACGTAACATGCAAAACTTCGAACTGCTAAAAGCGGCGGGTCGTACTAATCACCCTATCTTATTAAAACGTGGGCTCTCAGCGACCATCGAGGAATTCATTTACGCTGCTGAATATATTCTATCAGAAGGAAATACGCAGGTAATGCTTTGCGAACGTGGTATTCGTACGTATGAAAAAGCAACCCGCAACACCCTTGATATCTCTGCTGTGCCAATCTTAAAACAAGAGACTCATTTACCTGTATTTGTAGATGTGACTCATTCGACTGGCCGCCGAGACCTATTGCTTCCAACAGCGAAAGCGGGCTTGGCAGTAGGTTCTGATGGTATCATGGTTGAAGTTCATCCTGATCCAGATGTAGCATTATCCGATGCAAAACAACAGCTAACGATCCCAGCTTTCAATGAAATGCTAGATGAACTTTATGCTTCTGGTCTTTACAAACCAGAAACCGCTATTTTGAAATAAAAGCAGAACCAAAACCGTGTGTAACCCTAGCAGGCCTCTCATTGGAGCGGTCTGCTTTTCTCTTATGGTAGGGTGAGTCAGAAGTAGATGTTATACATAGCTTGAAGAGAGTGCAGGGTGGTGGTTTCCGGCGGGTTCTGTGCTAATGGAACCAGCCTATCAAGAGACAAAAGGACCAAAAACGGCGAAATCATGCCGTTAATAGGAAAAATGTAGGCTGAGAAAACGGTTGCAACTATGGGTATCATATCGTATTATATGGCTATAAATTTATGAAAATAATACTGAAAGGTATAATCTGGAAAAGATAGGTGGACGTAATATGCCAATTACAATATATGATGTAGCACGTGAAGCAGGAGTATCGATGGCAACTGTATCAAGGGTCGTTAATGGCAATCCGAATGTAAAGCCATTAACACGTAAAAAAGTAATGACCGCTATTGAACGTCTAGGTTATCGCCCCAATGCAGTAGCAAGGGGTCTAGCAAGCAAGAGAACCACAACGGTAGGGGTTATTATTCCGGATATCTCCAGTCAGTTTTTTTCTGAGCTAGCACGGGGTATTGAAGATATCGCTACCATGTATAAATACAATATCATTCTTTGTAACTCAGATCACCGCTTAGAAAAAGAATTGCAATTAATCAATACCTTATTAGAAAAACAGGTGGATGGATTGTTATTCATGGGAGCCGAGATCAAAGAAGATCATTTTCATTCCTTAAAAACGGCGTCCATTCCAACGGTTCTAGCGGCTACTCGCGATCCAGAAGGAAAGCTACCAGCAGTGACAATAGATCATTTCCAAGCGGCTTATGATGCTACTCAGGCCTTAATTAGACGTGGGCATAAACGTATAGCGATCATTACAGGGCCAATGTCATACCCGTTAGAAGGACTCGTGCGCTTTGAGGGCTATAAACAAGCGTTATTGGATGCGGGATTACCGTATGATGAACAATTGGTTGCTAATGGTTCCTTCCGATATGAATCAGGTCTTCAAAGCATGGGAGACTTCATGAAACTAGCAGAACCTCCAACAGCCGTGTTTGCAGCCAGCGATGAAATGGCAATAGGTGCGATTCATGCTGTTCAGGATTTGGGACACTCTGTACCCGAGGATGTAGAAGTAATTGGTCACGACAATGTGCGGTTAGCAGAGATGGTACGCCCTCGTCTTTCCACAGTTGTTCAACCAATGTATGATATTGGGGCCGTTGCGATGAGATTGTTAACCAAGTATATGAATAATGAACAAGTTGAAGATCATATTGTGTTATTGCCGCATCGGATTGAGTATCGTCAAAGTACGAAGGAAATGGCAGAAGAATAGTTACGCGGGATAGAGGGTGAGAAGATGACTATCGGAATCATGGGAGCGATGGACGAGGAGATCGCTTTGTATTTAGAAGACATGCAAAATAAAGAAACCGTCACAAAAGCGGGTATCACTTATCATATAGGTGAATTTCTGGGGAAAAAAGTAGTGCTTTGCAAATCAGGTGTAGGTAAAGTAAATGCTGCTGTCTGCACACAAATCCTCATTCAGGAATTTCAGGTAAGTCAGGTGATTTTTACTGGTGTGGCTGGTGCTGTCCATCCAGATTTAAACATCGGTGACATTGTTATTTCCACAGATTGCATGCAGCATGATATCGATGCCACTTCACTTGGATTCAAACCAGGGGAGATTCCTTTTGAGAAAACATGGTGTTGGATCGCAGATGATAAATTGAAGGAATTAGCAATAAATGCTGGCCATCAGTTAGAAGCTGATATTCAGATTGTTACAGGACGAATCCTCTCAGGTGATCAATTTATTGCAGATCGCCAAAAAGTCCAGCAATTATCGGAAACATTCCAAGCATCATGCACAGAGATGGAAGGGGCAGCAGTCGCTCAGGTATGCTCCATGAATGAGGTGCCTTTTGTTATTGTACGTGCGATGTCTGATTGTGCAGATGGTTCAGCTCATGTTAATTTCCTTGAATTTACGAAGCTTGCTTCCAAGCGTTCCTATCAAATGGTAAGGAACATGCTTCATACGATGAAAAAAGAGGGGGCTTAACAAAAATGAGTCAATCAAGGGCAATTATATACTCAACAAAGGGCTGTATTGAATGCGATATGGTTAAAAAAATGCTAGATGAGAAATCCGTTTCTTATGAAGTGAGAGACGTTATGAGCAGTAGCCAGTATCAGGAAGAGGTAGAAGCATTCGGGTTTATGGGTGTTCCTGTTACTGTCGTGAATGGGAAAGCAGTAAAAGGGTACCAGCCTGATGGTATTTTACAAATGTTAGGAAAATCAAAATAACATAAAAATAAGCAGATATACTCATACTTAATGGTAAGGGTCGCTTAACTGACAAAAGCGGGTTTGTATCGTATGCATTATGCATCGTACGAATCCGTTTTTCTTTTTCAGGCAGAGGAGGGGGAATTCCTCATGAAAATTTACGATAGATAATGAATTGACAAGGACATTGATATTATATATACTTACATTAAGTAATCAACTTACTTTTATTCAATAATAAAAAAAGATGTTATTCCATATATCGAGCAAAAGGGGTTGGAAAGAATGAATTTCCATGGTTATCCATATACATTTGTAAGTCAGGTTCACCTTATCATTGAAAATCTAGAGCGTTCTATAGCATTTTACAAAGATATGTTAGGGCTTAAGATTCTCGATCAAACAGAAACAAAAGTGGTTTTTACTGCTAATGGAAAAACTCCTCTGGTAACAATTGAGAAGCCAGACCATGTAACACCGAAAGAACCATGGAAGACAGGATTATATCATTTTGCCCTCTTAGTTCCTAATCGTGCCGACTTGGCTAACACGTTGTTACACCTCCTACAAGAAGGATATCCGCTACAAGGAGCTTCTGATCATCTTGTCAGTGAGGCAGTTTATTTGGCAGACCCGGATGGAAATGGAATTGAAATTTATGCGGATCGACCATCTGAGACATGGGTTTGGGAGGGCGATTCTGTGGGAATGAGCACGGAAGCTTTGGATATCGAAGGGGTGTTACAAGAAAATAAAGAGGATACTTGGAAGGGATTACCAAGCGGTACGATTATGGGGCATATCCATTTGCAGGTAGCCAATTTACAGCAGGCGGAGGAATTTTATACGAAAGGGCTTGGATTTGAAGTTGTATCTAGATATGGGAACCAGGCACTCTTTATTTCTACAGGAAAATATCACCACCATATCGGTTTGAATACATGGGTAAGTGCCGGTGCATCTGCGCCAAGCCCAAATAGCGTTGGCTTACAATCTTATACGCTGGTATTACCTGACGAGGAATCGAGAGAAAGAATGGTTCAGCAGGTAAAAAGCTTCGGGGCTACTGTCACAGAAGAAAACGGGATCAAGATTACGAAAGATCCATTTGGCAATACGATTCATTTAGTCGTGTAACAATGTAGGTGTTATAGATAAGAGAAGAGGTATGCTGGAATTTGCATACCTCTTTTTATCGTGTTAGAGAGGAGACGTAACAATACTCTTCTCTTTTAGAGATTATTTTTTAAAAGAAAAATAAGAAGGCTGAGACAATCATTTATAAATGAGGAGCATGCAAGATTGCTTTACCAAAGGAGAGACGATTTTTTTCGCTAATTTCTCCACGTCTTGGGATCGTCATGAACGCACTCACATCGTCAAATAAACAGGGAGGTAATTCTAAGGGACTGTACGGAAGCCATTTTTGTAACCATTCAGTAGGAAGAGGACCATCTGATAGCCATTGATCTGTCATCTCGCTCCATAATAGCGTCCAAGCACGTGGAACAACACGCCAAATATCATAGCCTCCACCGCCAACGGCTACCCATCTTCCTTGGCATAACTCATGAGCTAGTTTATGAGCAAGTCGGGGGATTTGCTGATAGATACGCATAGAGCAGCTCAAATGTGTGAGAGGATCGTAGTTGTGGGCATCGCAACCGTTTTGAGTAATGATGATATCAGGTTGAAAACCATGTGCGATTCTAGGGAGGAGCGACTCGTATATTTCAAGGAAAGAATCATCTTCAGTGAAAGCATCAAGTGGTACATTTACACAGTAACCAAAGCCCTGGCCATCTCCACGCTCCGTAACATTTCCTGTACCTGGGAAAAGATATTTTCCTGTCTCATGCAGGGAGATCGTCATGACATTGGGGTCGTCATAAAAGGCCCATTGAACGCCGTCACCATGATGGGCATCTGTATCAATATATAAGACGCGGGCATCCCAATGTTTACGTATGTATGCGATTGCTACAGAGCAATCGTTGTAAATACAGAAGCCAGATGCTCTCCCCCGAAAGGCATGATGCAATCCACCGGCAGGATTAAAGGAATGCTCCGCCTGTCCGTTCATCACGATATCGACTGCTGAAATACTTCCTCCCACAATCAGAGATGTAGCTTCATGCATATTTGCAAATATCGGGACATCTTCGGTTCCTAAGCCATAGCTAGCTGCAAGCGGCAATTCTTCTGGCTGAGTGCCCTGTCGTTTGACTATTTCTAAATACCTGGGATCGTGTACGAGCAGTAATTCTTCATCGGTGGCATAGCGTGGAGCTATAATATTCTCTGGGGTGAGTAATCCATAAGCTTGCATGAGATCATATGTGAGTAATAAACGTTTTTGATTAAAGGGATGCTCCTCATGAAAAAAATATTTGGTATAGTCGGCTGAATAGATTAGACGGGGGGTACTAGTCACGTAGGAATTCCCCCCTGATCGGGTCGAGTACATGAAAGCCTTTGTCACGTAACATGCTTGTCACCGTACGAGTATCCATGGTCGTCACTCGAAAAACCAGATTTTTCTTCCCTTCTGTAGCTGAGGGAAACACAATAACGCTACTAACATTTACTTTCGACTCACGGATAATCTGACTTACTTCCGCTAACACGCCGTAGCGATCTTCTACTTCGATTTCTATCTGGGAGCTGGCTTTGTTTACACCAAACAGTTCAATCATTTTATATAAAATATCGGATTCTGTAACAATGCCTACTAATTTATTCTCCTCAAGCACTGGCAACGACCCGACCTTGTACTCGTACATGGTCTTGGCAGCCTCCTCAAGAAAATCAAGAGGGTGGGCGGTTATCACTTCTGTATTCATAATCTCTTGTACGGGTTTGGTCATAATAATATGATCATCGGCTCTAGCGTATAAGGAAGAGGGGAGTGCATCACGTAGGTCTCGGTCGGAGACGATTCCGACAAGGATTTGATTATCTAGGACAGGTAGATGGCGAATGCGATTTTGCTTTAAGAGAGCTAATGCTTCGCCTATACTTGTGGTAGCGGTAGCTGTGACTACCTGTTTGCGCATAAAGTCTTCTAAACGCATAAACAAACTCCTTTCAACAATCAAGAGCGTAATTTCTTAATACATATAACGTGATTGAAATCGCATGCTGTCAAAGGTAGTCATACTTTCAAGCGGAACTCGTTTACCAATGCGTGTCATTAGACAGTTTGCTGGATGTGAGCAAATTTCGGAATCGTCGGTGGCCGTCCACATCATACCGACACTGCCCATCAATTTTTCCATCACCTTGCGATAGTCCCAGACACTTAAACCAGTTCCTTGTAAATCCCAATGCCAATAGTACTCTGTTGATAATATAATGTAATCCTCCAGTGCATCGTCCATAAAGGCCACTTCTAGCATCTGCTTTGCTATACCGCCTTTACGAATCTTCGAGCTTACCTCAATAGCTCCCAGCTCCAGCAAATCGTCCATTTTAATCATAGACCAACGCTCCAGTGGGTCAGGATGTAGGAAGGTGACGTAGGCCAAAACTACATTTTCATGGCGTGCCACTATAATTCGTCCTTCTGGCAGGTCAGCAATTTCGACAAGTGCTTCTTGTTGTTGCTTGGGAGCGCGAAATGCTTTTAAACCTTCATCAAATTCCATAGTAGCCAAGTCCTCAGAGCATACTGGCCCTTCAATTATAATTTGGTTATCATGAACCCATACTTTTTTTTGATAAAATGTTTTCCTATGAATCACTAGGCCTCACCATCGCTTCCCACGAATCTACATGCTTAGTATATCTTATTCCACACAAAAGGAGTCTTATATTTTTGAAAATTCAAGAATCCGCCATGGATAAAAAAAGACTGCCGGGATGGATGCCCCAACAGTCTTTTTTGTGGTTATTTATTTTACTTTTGCATGGGCTGAAGGAGCAGATTCACCATAGGTATTCACTGCAGTGATGTAGAAGCTACCTCCAGGCTCACTTGTGGTTAATACAAAGCTTGGTTCGGATACGGAATCCATCAATTGATAGTTCGTTGTACCATTCATAGCATAGTAAACGTTGTAGGCAACGATGTGATCTTTCGCTGGACCTTTTTTCCAACTGACTTTAATTCCATCTGCTGTTTTAGAAGCACTAACGCCTTGGATTTTACTCGGTGCACTAGTAGCTACTGGTGGGGGCGTTGTTTGGCCGCCATCAGGTGGAGCAATAGGATCTACTTCCGTGCCTGGTTGATTGTGGTCAGGATTTGGCTGTACAGGCGGATTGCTATCACCTGGGATATCCACACCTGCACCTGAGGTAGAAGATGCCTGAGACTCGTTACCTGAAAGGTCAACTGCTGTTACATAGTAACCATGGTCACTACGTTTCGCATCAGTGTACGTTGTCGTTTTCGGGTCTTTAACGGTTGCGATTTTCTCAAATCCACCGTTTGCGCTTGCACGATAGATACGATAGCCTAGTACATCCTGCTCTGGGCTGGCATTCCACGTAAGGGTCGTGCCACTACCTGATTTCGCAATAGTAACGCCTGATGGAGCAGAAGGTGTTCCGTCTACAGCTACGCGTGGATCTTCTTTTTCCGGCATCCGCTCTGCCCAATCGGCAGGTTTAGTTCCAACCCTGCTATTTTTCGCAGAAATTTGATCAGACGATGGGAGTGGCTCTGGACTCTTAAAGAAGACGCCCTCTGTTACAAAATCATCTGGTGTATTTTCCTGCGCCAGATAGAGAACCTCACCGACTTGAACAACACGAACTTTTTGATGAGAATCGTCCACTTTGGTTGGTACAAATCTTTGATTAAATAAATCGGTAATCACGTGGCCGGTTTGTTTCGATAGCTCACTTGGCAACATGCCGGACTTGCTATCAATTGTTGCGCTGACAATGCCACTTGGTTTACTAAACTTCGCTGATTTGTCAGCCACTTTGGAATCAATTTTAAAGACCTCTGTCATCACCTTACCCCAAATTTCCATTGGTCGGCGTTGTGCAGAACCAGGAATGGTAGTTGGAACATCATAGCCTGTCCATACACCAAGGGTAACATCAGGTGTGTAGCCTACAAACCAAAGATCGTAGGAATCATTGGTAGTTCCTGTTTTTCCGGCCATATCTACGCCTTTTGGTACATATTTTCGCACAGAAGCACCAGTACCGGAGTTGACAACGGTACGCATCATGTCTGTCATCAGATAGGCGGTCTGTGGACTAAATACTTTAACAGGTGTGACATTGTGTTCATAAATGGTATTTCCCCGGCTATCCACGATTTTTTGAATCATGTAGGCATCTACAAAGTTTCCATCGTTGGCAAATGTAGAAAATGCATTGGTAATTTCTTCGCTGTTTAGACCGTAAGCTAGCCCACCAATAACTCCGGTAGCCGCATAATTATCACTATCGACCAGAGTGGTGACACCCATTTTTTTCACATAATTTAAAGCGGTTGGAATTCCGACTTTCAAATACGTTTTAATAGCTGGTACGTTCCAGGATTGACGCAGAGCTTCGCGGGCACTCATCATACCATGGTATTTGCGGTCCCAGTTAAGCGGCAGGTGAGTACCTTTACTTCCATCTGCCAATAGTACAGGTGAATCGTCAATCGGGCTTCCCGGCTGTAAGATACCAAGCTCCAATGCTGGTGCATATGCGGCGATTGGTTTCATAGCTGAACCGGGTTGTCGAGAGGCGGTGGCGTGATTGGTTTGTTCAACGTTAAAGTCGCGGCCACCCATCATGCCGATGATTGCACCTGTTTTGTTATCAATGAGTGTTGCGCCTACTTCTTCTAGAGCGTTTTCGATCTTTTCCTTTTTTCCACCACGTGTCACAGAATAGGTACGATTGCTACCAAAGTTTTTGGGATTAGCAGCGATCTTTTCCATGGCGGTATTAATTTCCTTATGCACAGTCGTGTACACATGATAGCCCTTTTGGAGAATTTGACGTCGTTGCTCCTCTAGGAGCTGACGATATTCATTGCGGCCAATTTGTGATTTATCACGACCTTCGTTTGCTAGCTTTTGGTCCAACAGAACCTCAGCAGTACGTTCCTCAATTTCCATCATAAGGAATGGGTGTTCAGCGTATGCACGCTTTTCTGGTTTGGCGAGATGTGCCTGTAAATTAGTGGAGAGGACCTGTTGTTGTTGAGCAGCTGTTATGTAATTGTTCTCTCTCATCCGTTCTAGCACCATTTTCTGGCGCTCCAGTCCGCGACGATACCCTTCCTTGTTAAAAGGAGAGTAGGCCATAGGACTCTGCGGAAGTCCAGCTAAGTAAGAGGCTTCGGCTAGATCAAGATTGCTTGCATCTTTGCCAAAAATCCCTTTTGCGGCAGCTTGAACGCCATAAATGTTAGAGCCATTGGCGTCCTTACCAAAATAAACGTCATTCATGTAAGCTTCTAAAATTTGATTCTTGCTAAACATTCTTTCGATTCGTATGGCATGAAGAATTTCTTTCGCTTTTCGTTTATGGCTTACTTCAGGTGAGAGGATGGTACGTTTAATCAATTGTTGTGTAAGAGTACTACCACCTGTTATAACACTTTGTTTAGTAAGCTCTTGAATGGTTCCACGTAAGGTAGATTGAATAACTATTCCATTATGTTCATAGAAATACTTGTCCTCTGTGGCAATGATGGCGTTAATGAGCGCGGGTGAAATCTCCGAAATCTTCACCATCCGACGATCTTCTCCCTTAGCTCGAAGCTGACCGATCAAGGAACCATCTTGATAGTAGGCGAACCCTGTTTGAAACTTGCTAAACAAGAGCTCTTGAATCTCTTCTTTGCTTCGGATCGGCTCATCATTCACAAGAGCGGCTATGTAGCCCGTAGCAACTCCACCTGCGAGAAACAGCCCCATAAATCCTAACAAAAAACAGTATGCAAGAACTACTCGTACAGGGTGCTTCTTTCTGCCGCGCTGCCCTATTTTGCGTCTAGGCCTCTTGGCAGAAGCATCTTTATTCTGCATATACGTCCTTTCCCCCTTAAAAGATCAGCCCCATTATACCATAAGTAAAAATACTGGGGTAGAATCATGTCGAGCCATAGGTAATTTGAGTGTAAAATGACCGATAACCATGAATGAAGGCATTTGTAGGTCAGAATCACATCCATATCTGGCAATGCTAGCTGGCGTATGAAAAATAGAATGATAGAGTAAGCTGAACCTCTCTTTTCCAGCAAATAAGCTTCTCTATACTAGATTTTTCCTGTAAATAAGCTATTGCTACGTAAACGAAAAAACTCTCCCTAATAATTGACGCAAATGTAACGTCAAGGTTTCGAAATACTAGGCTATTCCTCTAAATTTTGATGTTTCTGACTTTATCCTAAGATAGCTGATGGCACATAAGAGTCTTTATAAACGCAATAGACCTAGGGGATGGGAAGCGAGGATTTAATCGAATATTGTCGCGTACAAATAAAAAAGCTCCACACCCAAAGGATGTGAAGCTTGATGTTTCCAAGTAAAGACTAACGGCTGTACCACTCAACGATCAGAGTTTCGTTGATTTCAGCAGGCATTTCAGAACGGTCTGGTAGACGTGTGAAAGTACCTTCTACTTTGTTATCATCGAAAGTGATGAAGTTTGGTACGAAAGTGCGAGCTTCCAAAGATTCTTTTACGATAGCAAGGCCACGAGATTTTTCACGAAGAGTGATAACATCTCCTGGTTGTACGCGGTAAGAAGCGATGTCAACTTTTTTACCATTAACAGTCATGTGACCATGGTTAACCAACTGACGAGCAGCTGGGCGAGTTGCAGCAAAGCCCATACGGAAAACTACGTTATCAAGGCGGGATTCAAGAAGCTTCATGAAGTTCTCACCCAATACGCCTCTCATTTTTTGAGCTTGTTCGAAAGTGCGACGGAATTGCTTTTCGTTTACACCGAACATATGACGTAGTTTTTGTTTTTCTTGTAACTGAATACCGTACTCAGTCAATTTACGACGGCTTTGACCGTGTTGTCCTGGTGCGTAGTTACGTTTAAGATCTTTTCCTGTTCCATCTAGAGAGATACCTAGACGGCGAGCCAGCTTGTGGCGTGGTCCTGTATAACGAGACATATGCTCATTCTCCTTTAAGTTGGATTCGTAGGTGTTTACTTCCAAAAGGCAAGTTTCATCTTCATACACGAACTTCAGACGGTAGCGTTTCTGCATCGTGCTCCTCTTGAAAAACAGCCGCAGTCAAAAGGCAAAGGGGGTGAAACTAAAAGGCAAGCCTCGTATTCCTTTTGTTTTTACCTACAATCAATGCTACCCTATTCAAACATAACTCTTATTCTATATGCTCGCTCTAGGTAAAGTCAAGAGAATGTCTTAGAATAACAGCCGGAATCCGCTGGGAAAATCAAAGCTTGCAGATGACTAATGCCGAGGCTTACTATATAGGGATCCTTCAGGCATCATTTTATTGTAAACCTCTAAGAATTTCTGGAAATAGATAGCGGCCTCCTCACGAGTCACAGATGCATCTGGCTTAAAGCTTTGATCGATCGTTTCCATAATTCCAAGTGCGGTAACGATTGAAATAGAACCCTTCTCCTTTAAATTGGCTGTATCCGTAGAAGATGCTACAAAGAGATTTGGTAGCTCAGCTAGGGAATGATAGCCCAGAGCTCGGGTGAACGATTCTGCTAATTCAGCCCTCGTAATCGGTTTTTCTGGTTGCAGGCTCTTGGTTTGGGGAATATATCCGCGTGCAAGGGCGAACTCAATAGCTCCAAAGTATGGAGAAGTAGCAGGGACATCATGAAAGCTGGCTTGTTTTGGTATAAATTCATCATCATAATTTCCATTGCTTAGGATAGCTACTAGCATCTTGATTATCTCACCGCGCTTTATGGGCTCTTTAGGCTTTATCTCTCCATCTATAGGTTCAATTGCATTGTACTCGTACAGAATCCGTAATGCTTTTTGCTTGTCAGTAGGAAGCTTCTGCAAATCCTCTGGCTCTGTCTGATTTACTTCCACAGGTTTATTAGAATATAAATGAATCCACTTACCAGTGATTGCGTCTAGCGTAAGACTGTTGCTAGACGGTTGTAGTGTATAGACGAGAGTCAAGGGCTTTGACTTTGACGACTGTTGATTTTTATCACGATGATCCTCTTGTTTCACTTGATAAGTTAATGTAACCTCCAGTTGCTGTAGCCATTTTTCTTTCGCTTCTTCTAGAGAAAGGTAATCAGGTGATTTTTCTGGGAAGTTAACTTGACTAATTGAAGAAGAAAATGAAAGTAATTCCCCGGTTTGTTGATCTAGGATGACACTGGCTCCCTCTGCTGAAAGCATGATTCCGTGAATATATCGCTGGAACATAAAAGAACTTTCCAGCGTATCGTTATAGTCAGGTTGATCATCATGATCAACCTTATCTAAATATAAGGTTTGAGCTTGATAAGGAGCTAATTTTTTTACGTTCTCTATAGCAAGTTGTTGTAATTTCTCTGGTGCTATTGAAGCTTTGTTTGTATCTTTGTTCCTTTTCTCCACGTTGAGGTAGTAATTCAGTACGTTTCCATTTTTTTCGTCAATCATGAGAGAAATGGTGTCAATCTCATGATTTTGTGTTTTTCGTTCAAAGGATAGATCCCAAAAGGCTTCTTTCTCTCTATCTTTCTTCTGATAGATTGCCTCTGTTAATTTCCAGTTCCCCAATGGAATTAATTTTTGGGCTAGCTCGACTGCTTGTGCTTGCGTTAATTGTTTTCCCTGATGCAAAGGAGGCAGTGGCTTGTCAACTATAGGCGAGCGCTTGTTGGGATTACTAGACACAGATGAAGAAGGTTTTTCTAAAAATGTACCAGTGATCGCATCTATAGCTAATTCCTTTTCATAATCATAGGTTAGTCGAGGATCAGTTCTTTGTGTTTCTGTAGAATCTGGTATTTTATAGCTTAAAGTAATAAAAGGGCTTTCTTTAAAAATTTTAGTAGCTTCCTCAGGAGATATTTTCTTTGAATCAGCAGGGAAATTCAAATCTTCACTCCATGTAGAAATGTAAGATACAATTGTCCCATTAGGGTTGACTGTAACTCTTACAGAATCATCAGGAAAAGGTATTCCGTTTATTTGTCTTTGGTAGGTAAAAATGTATTCTGTAGAGGTAAGTGCTGTTCTGTTATCTGAAAGAGGTGTAGGCTGCAAGGAAATACTTGATAATTTTTTGCCAGCATGTTTACGTAGAAACGCTTCGGCTGCTTGTTGAGCTTGTTCTAGTGAGATAGGTTTCTTGCTTTTATTTGCTAAGAGAGAAAGATGTGAAATAGAATAGCTATTTAATTCGCCTGAGTTTGCATTGATTTCGACTAGTAAAGAGAATGGCTTTCTTCGATCAATGTTACCACTATTCTCCCAAGCAAACGTCCAAGTGGGAGATAAATTCATATCTTCATTTAATGTAAAGTGGCTATCGGTTGGAACTGGATTCATGCTGGACCATTCCTTTGCAAACTCAGACGCGATAGCGAGTGCTTGTTCTCTTGTTAATTGGGACTTGCTTACTAGAGGAGCTGTGGGTTGGAGATGCTGTTGGGGTGATTTTGTGTTTGTGTTAGCTTCGACGACTGAGCCTGAAAGTAGCAACATGCCTGATAAGCTAAGTAGGCTTATTGGACGGATCAATGAATGCATAAATAAAACCTCCTAAACCTGCAATGTGTAATGTATGTACATGAAACTGACATATATATAACGGTAACAACAGGGAGGCAATGAGACGGGGAAGTCATGCTGGCGTCGTATAAAGAACTAGAACGAAAGAGGAGTTTTGAGCATTTCAGTGGAATTTAAAAATTAGGAAAAATGTGTTATTGAATTTTGAAGATTCTAGTATCTCGTGATTATATCCATTATAATTAAATTGTACATATTCATGCAAGGAAAGTAGGGTGTCTTACTATCATGGAAACCATCGTATACTTAATCCGACATGGAGAAACGGATTGGAATCATATACAGAAAATACAAGGTCATACGGATACCGATTTAAACGAGTTAGGGTATAAGCAAGCGGAAAAGCTGGCGAATCGTCTTGCTTCAGAAGGCTTTGCTCATGTGTATTCAAGCGATTTAAAACGTGCCTTTGAGACGGCGAAACGTGTAGGAGAACGTCAGCAGACTCCTGTTCCTGTCACGAAAGTACGCGGATTACGTGAGCGTTGCTATGGCGATTGGGAGGGGCGCCACCTTGCTGATGTACAAAAGGATATGCTAAATGTTGAACCACATCAGTCAATCTGCGGGATTGAATCCTATCACGCTATGCAAAAGAGAGCTGATCGTGTTCTAAGCGAAATTATTGAGAAGCATCCCGGTCAAAAAATTGCCGTTGTAAGCCACGGCGGTTTGATTAATGCTTTTCTGCATTATATTACTGAAGGTCAGCTTGGTACGGGGATCACTAAAATTGGCAATACGGGAATCACCATTTTGCATGTGGAGAATAAATCGTGGAAAGTTATGGAGATAAGTAGAGTTGACCATCTAGAGGAAACCATAACCGATTAATGATTAATATAGAGGAAGAAGGAATCAGCATTGCGGACACGAACGCAAATAGGAACAGTAGGTAAATTATTTGATAGCGTTGTTCCCTTTTTTCTGCCTTCTTGGCCCATACAAGCACCAGGGCTCCTTTTCTTTGCTACTCCAGAGCGTGGTGTAATCGCTACTTATGAATTGGGAACACTCCCGGCACATTTGCCTCCAACTTTTTTTCAAGATGCTATGGAGGAGCTAGTTAAGCAGGAGGTAACCAAAGCTTGGAAAAACGGCCAGGTAATTAGTAAGGAGCGAGTTACTTCTGAGTGTGGTGATTACAAATGGCTGTTGCAAGCCTTAGGTCCTCAACCAGATGATATACATGCGATTGCAGGCATTCTTACTTGTGCACAGGAAGCTTTGGTCAATATACGAACCTACGGTGAAATGGTAAAAGGATTATATTCGCTTGGGTATAAAGGGTTTATTCAGCGCATGGCCAGTGAGATCGTAGTGGAAGCGAGCAAATGTAAGGAAGCCACTCCATTTATGAAGACAGTTGTTAACGGTTTACACGCTATGGTGGGAAGGGGGCATTGTTCGCTTATTAAATTGGATGAAAGTGGACATTTATTGCCGCAGGAGCGTTACACAACAGATTCCGCTGTATACGCAGGCTCTAAAATACATCAGGTGTTACATTGCTTTATATCTAAAAAGGCAGAGATTTATCAAGAAGATTCCCGCGTTGCGATGTATCCAATTTATGTGGAGGATGAACCGATCGCGGCACTTATTCTTCATGTAGCCGATCAAGAACAGCAATGCTTAGATAAATTGGATATCGAGATGCTTCATTCGACTGGAGAACAGGTCAGCCATCAGTTGCATAGGACTTTACACATGCATGATATCTTACGGGAAACTCAAAAGAAGGAGCTTCTTTATCAACTGACAAAACAAATTCATGCTTCGATTGACGTAAATGACGTACTAGCTGGAGTGCTTGCAAGTATCAAGCAATTATATCCGTATTTTTCAGCGGAACTGTATCTTACTATGGAAATGGAAACAAATTTACCAATCAAGACCTTTTCCTTAAAAAAACAACATAATCAGGTCAGTCAGCAGGCTTATCTGGAAGGAAAGCTAATGATGGGCCAAGAGATCATAGATGGGCAAGCGATTACTTTTGTCGCTGCTCCGTTACATGGGAGACAAGGAATTTATGGGATTCTCCAATTGGCCACCCATGAAATCATTAATTTATCCGCGAAAGAGACCGAATTTATTTCTATTTTGGCGGAAACAGCAGGTAACGCCTTTGAAAACGCTCAGTTGTATCAGCAATCACGCGACATGGTTCGTGAATTGCGCTTAATCAATGAGATGGCCCAGCAGATTAATCGTAGTTTGAACATGATAGATATACTTGAGTTCGTGATTAAGATGCTGCATCGAACGTTTGATGCGAGCTATTCTGCTATCCTGCAAAAAGCATCAGACGGTGAGCGGATGCAAATCATCTCCTCATCCAAGAGCGATCAGATCGGACAATTCGTACCGATTTCGGCTACTCCGATTGCTGAAATTGTAATTGATAAGCGGAAAATTTTACCTTCTTCCGACAGCTTTACTCATTTACCTCATCATTTATTTCCCTATCATTCTGTGATGGGGGTTCCTTTGTTGCAAGATTCAGAAGTATCAGGACTCTTACTGGTAGCAGATCATAAGCCTAATTTCTTTACCTATGATGACTATAAATTACTGGAATTATTTGGGCAACACACCAGCCTAGCTATTACTAATGCTCTCTTGCTTAGTGAAGTGGAACGCATGGTTATCACCGATAATTTAACAGGGCTTTTTACACGTAGATACTTAAATGAGAACGTGAAGAAATCCTTACTTGCAGATGAGCAGGGCTCCTTAATTTTAATTGATATTGATTACTTCAAAAGAATTAATGATACCTATGGCCACCTTGTTGGAGACGAGATATTGTATCAGGTAGCTTCTGTTATTAAGAACTGTATTAGGGACAGCGATATTCCAGCAAGATGGGGCGGCGAAGAGATAGCGATTTACCTGCCGCATGTTGATGTGCTGATTGCCAGTAAAATAGCAGAACGCATTCGTATTCGTGTGCAACAGGAAAGTAAACCAAGTGTTACGATTTCCTGCGGCGTTGCTATGTGGAGCAGGGATGTTCAACAAAATCGCTCGACAGAAGAACTGTTTCACGATGCAGATGTGGCCTTATATAAAGCAAAGCAAGAGGGGCGAAATCAGGTAAGAAAGAGTGAGTCGAGTAAAATATGGTAGGCTATGAGAAAATGCTATCCGTAAAAATCTGGGGGAGATAGGATGTCTGCCGTATCAAAGAAGAATAGATCGTCAAAGGCCGCTACAGAGATAGCAAAGGGAGTGTATCAAATTTCTCTGCCTACTCCATTTACAGTAGGAGATGTGAACGTATATGTAATTGAAGGTCAAGAATGTATCACGCTAGTCGATGTAGGTCCGTTAACAGAAGAGGCGTGGAGTAGTTTAGAGAATGGACTAGCCTCGATTGGATATCGGGTGGAAGACGTGGGGCAAATTGTGCTTACACATCACCATGTGGACCATATTGGACAATTGGAGAAGGTAAAACATCTATCACAAGCAAAGGTATATGCCCACCCTTTGGCAGCACCATATGTTGAACAAGATGAGGAATTCATGCAGTTCCATGATGAATTTTTTATTACTTTGTATAAAGAGTGTGGACTACCAGAGGAATTGCTATCTGTTGTGGAAAAATTTCGCAGGATGATGGCCACCTTCCAAGAGAAAAGCAAGGTGGACGAATCTCTTGTTCATGAGCAAGCCCTTCCTCATTTTCCTGAGTGGCAAGTATTATTTACACCAGGACATTCTCAGTCTCATTTATCACTATATCGGGCCTCTGATCAATTATTGATAGCGGGGGATCATCTGATCTCTACCATTTCTTCCAATGCATTTATTGAACCACCACGAGATCGTAGCATGACTCGACCGCTAACATTAGTGCAGTACCGGACCGCCTTGGAGATGTGTGCAGGGATGGATATTAAGCTAGTGGTTTCTGGACATGGTGAACCGATCGAGAATAGTCGCGAGCTGATTTTTGAGCGATTGCAGAAGACCTGGGAGCGTACCAATGCGATCCGCCGTTTTTTACTTGATGGTCCAAAGACCGCCTTTGAATTAGCTGTCCTTTTATTTCCGCTGCTCCACCTCAAGGAATTGCCTCTCGTTATTTCTGAAACCTTGGGACATATTGACTTACTAGTGATGGTTCATCAGATACACGTACAAAATAAAGAGGGCGTTCTCTATTATTCACTATAATCCTTCCTTCAGTAAAAGTCCTTTCCTGTTAGACAAAGCGGGTAAGGACTTTTTAGTGAAATGAATCCTCTCCCTCCTATCTTGCGTCTTTCTATGTAGAGAGAGTGAGTAAGGAACTAGTAGTAAGGTAATTTTATACATAGCTTTTATTGTCGAAAGAACAGGGAAGCACCCTTTTTTTGCATGTCGATCTGTACTATAATAAATGAGTTCCTATTCAAGATAGAGAGGTGGATGGATGATCAAAATCATTCTTCCGTTACTCTTTCCTTTTACTAGTTCTTTTTTAGTAACGTAGGTGAAACTAGGGAACATATTGGTACAGGAGAATCTGCAAACGTATTGCTCATTATATACACTCTTTTGGCATTTGGGCGATTGTGGTAAGCTGTATTATCGCCGTCCTACTAACCTTCTTTCCGTTTTGTCCCCTTTTTATTGATTGCAGGTGTAACGGTTCTGATATTTGGCGAGATAGCCAGCTTTTTTATTACATGGCTGTCTACGACTTAGGGGCTACTCTCCGCTTTTTTATGGTTCGGTACCTGATCCTTTTGATTGGGCCAAAAAAAGTGAGCCAGCAGCCTTTTTTGCTAGATGTAATCGCTCTTTACGGTTTACAGCATGATTTGGCAAGATATCAACACACCATCTTAGAGGCTACAATGGGACATGATTTTTAGAATTTCACGCTCATACACTGCGTTTTTTGCTGAGGACTGCCGTTTTAGGTAAGTTCATATGGCTTGGATCTATCGTAGGAAAAAAACGGAGAAGAAGTAGCCGAGGATGATAAAGATGAGAACTGAACAGCATAACACGAAAGAAAGAATACTGGTAGCCGCAGCCTCATTATTTTATTCACAGGGATATGATCGTACTACTGTGCGTCAAATTGCTGAGAAGGCTCAGGTTAACGTTGCTTTAATTTCTTACCATTTTCAAGGCAAGCAGGGAGTTTTGGAAAAGCTGATCAGCCACTACTATGATCATTTTTTCCAAATCGTACAGGAGCAATGGGAGAGGGAAAAGCCGCAGGATTCGATGGGACAGTTAGAAAAGATCGTAAGGTTATTTATTTTTTATCAACATGAACATGCGTTGGTAACTAGGCTAATTCAGCGGGAATTAAGTGTGGAATCCATGCTCGCACGAGAGGTAATGACCGTCTATATACATCAATTGAAGCATTGCTTTGCTACCGTGATAGAAGATGGGATACGGACAGGGGAGTTTCGAGGTGTCGGTGTCGATGCTGTTTTGATGAATCTTTCCAGTATTTTGACCTATCCATACCTGAATCCACAAATTGTCCGTGAAGTATATTATTTAGAACCGGGTTCTGCTGATTTTTGTGAATGGCTTGTCACCTCAAGCGTTCAATTTTTGCGTTCCCTCTTAGTACATACAAGTTGAATGAGAAACAAGTTGGTAAAGGGGTTGTCCAACCGTGAAAAAAAGGCTGTTGTTGTTATGTCTTGCCGGTACTCTTTGCTTTCACAATGTGGCAATGGCGTCTCCATTTCCGAAGAAGACGAGTGACATTGTACAAGACCAAGCAAAGATTTTTAAAAAAGATGAACGAAAAAATCTTGAAGAATCACTTAAACAAACACCAGGTAACTATAAGGTTGTTGTAGTCGAAAGTACAGAGCCAGAAGCAAAGTCTCCTGATGAGTATGCGCAGAAGCTCTATGCTGAGTATAAATTAGAAGAAGATTCCCTTTTAATGGTGTTGGACAAGCAAAAGAAGGATTTAGGTGTTTATGCCGGCCCTAAGCTTGTTCAACAAGGAGCAAAATCCGAGCTATTAAAGGGGAAATTGACCGCTTATTTCGATCCTTGGAAGAACACGGCTAAATTTGATCAGGGTATCTCTCAATTTGCCAAGGAAGTTCAGAGTGAATTGAGTAAATTGCCAAAGCCTGCGGAAACAGCAACTGCGACTGATGCAGATCCAAACATCGAATCTCAGGAAAATACATTGTTGAATTGGCTGCCGTGGTGGGTATTTGTTTTGGCAGGAGCTTTGTTTGTGGGACTCATTTATTTGATGATACTCACGATGCGTCGACGTACGCTTATGCGTGATATTGATGAACTAGAAGATTGGAAAGATGAATTGCTGGAAAAAATTGAAAAAATAGAAGTGGAAAAAAATAAGCGTCGCGTGTCAGGGGTGACTGAGGAACGCTATGTAGCCCTTGCAGCACGTAAGGAAAAACTGCTTGGAACCAGTATTCCCGATATCGAAATGTTGATTATAGAAGCGGATGAAGCTTGTGATCGTTTCCGTTTTAAAGTAGCCAATAACCTGATTCTTGAAGGCGAAACGATGCTCAATGACATTGAGGATGAACTAGAAGATCTTAAAAATGATACGACTCAGGTTGTACAAGCTAAAAATGAGAATAAGCAAGCGATACCAGAGCTTGAAAAGATGCTAGAACAGGTGGAACGAAAACTGTCTGATGTAAGATTGGAGTATGGCCTTTCCTTCCATGAATTAAAAACCGATTTAGATCGCATTGGCGACATGAAGGCAACAATTAAATCTGCTATTGCTAGTGGAGATAATGTCAAAGCGGCAGAAGTAGCTTTTGAAGCTCACTCTATTTTAAGAGAAACGAGCGACTTATTAGAACAGCTGCCTACCTATGTCAATCAAGTGCGTACTGAAATGAAAGAAGAGCTGCATCAGCTTGAACAGGATATCGAGACTGCATTAGGTGGTCAGTATGATCTGAACCAAACGGCGTTAGATGAGGAATTGCTACAAGTAAAACAATTGGTGACCTCTGCTGGGAATGCATTAGAAGAGGGCAATTTCCACATGCTGCAAACACATGTAAAAGCATTCGTCTTAAAGGTGGAATCGATTTACAGCAATCTGGAACAAGCCGTGCTTGGAGAAAAAGGGGAGGGGCTTACCGATCAGGCTCAGCCCGTAGAGTCCTCATCTACTCTAACACATGAGGATACCTTCAAAGAGCTTGCAGATGACCATCAAGAAGTCACTGCCGAGAATACAAGGGAAGGTATTCAGGAAAATGCCGAACGAAGCAATGAAGAACCGAGGGAAGAGACAGATCATCCTGCTACTCAACCTTCTGATGCGGCAGATACGACGGTAGCATACCGGGAAGCCGCGGTAAGTGAAACAATGACAGAGGACGCGCCTGCTGCAAAGCAAAGCGCCCCTGCTCCGCAAAGTGATCTGCAAAAGGGCCGTTCTCTTATAAATAGCAGGAAGCGGGGACAAGCGGACGGAGAAGAGCAGCATGAGTATGAGTTGGTCATGCCGAAAATTCCCAAACCAATGTCACAGGAATCTGAGAAGCTGGTTAAAATTGAGGAAAGACCATTTATTGAAACAGAAGATGATATTTTGGACGAAATGGAGCGTATCTCAGGCGAATTAATATGTATCCGACAGCGCATTAAGCGTAGTTACTTGCCGGGTGTACCAGATGACTTGAAAACAAAGTTTGATACTGTTGTCGGTCTATTAGGGCAAATTCAGCTACGAATGGAGAATACTCGATATGACATTCGTGAGGTTGCTTATTATCTGGAAGAGGCGCATGAACAGCTAATGGATACACATTACATGGCTGAAAATACTATTGCAGCTTGCCAATCAGCGGAGGGGGCTATTCAATACACGAATCGCTACCGACGCTTAAATCGTCAGGTAAATGAATTGCTAACAAAATCAGAACAAGCTTTCCGTCAGTTGTATTTTACCGAAGCCTACCAGTTGGCAGAAGAAGCTCGCCTGATTATTGAGGGTGATCATGAAGACGATGCAGGCGGGCGCTGGATGCTACGTAAGAAAAAAAGAGGAGAGCGTTAGTCGATGAATGATCCTATGCCGTATGTTTTGCTGGTAGCAGGCGTAGTAGTTGCCATCCAGCCTACAACCAAACGGTGGAAGCGACGCTTGAGCGCTCATTTCGCAGGTAACGAAAAACGCGTGAAGCAACGAGCGAATACGTTTTATCTGTTGGGTGTATCATGTGTGATACTGGGATGCTTTTTGCTACTGCGTACTTTAGTCAGCTAGCAAGAGGAATAGGTTTCACTAGACATAGGTTCGTCATGATAAGGGAAGGCACGTCTTTTTTAAAGGCGTGCTTTTTTTGTTGATGATGTGTAAAAAAAAAGAAGCGTCAACGATCGACGCTTCTAAAGATAAAG
The DNA here is from genome assembly GCF_026891775.1 of Brevibacillus halotolerans. Taxonomy (NCBI): domain Bacteria; kingdom Bacillati; phylum Bacillota; class Bacilli; order Caryophanales; family Paenibacillaceae; genus Brevibacillus; species Brevibacillus halotolerans. The sequence continues at coordinate 22,376 of NZ_JAPTNK010000028.1, read as the reverse complement.
ATAAAGGGAGTAGAGGTGTGAGAATCAGTAACCAACTACTTTTAGGGGGAGTAGGGTTCTGAGACGCTCTTCTGGGAGGAAGAGCAATTAGTAATATATTCCCCAATAAAATAGATCGTTAAACATGTATTCTAAAAAAATGTACGTCATCTACTATTTGTCTAAAAGTTGAGTAGACTCCCGATAACTAGCTTGATAAGGAGTATTGAGACGCATGTAGGCCTGCTACATAACCAGAAGAAAAGGCGATGGTTATGTTATATCCACCTGTATGTGCATGGACATCAAGAACTTCTCCAGCGAAGAATAGACCAGCAGCTTTTTTAGACTGCATTGTTTTCGGGTCTACTTCCTTAGTATGAATGCCACCGCCTGTAATAAAGGCTTCTTCCAGCGACAGGGTTCCAATGATTGTTAACGGAAATGATTTCAGAAGACGAGCGAAATTTTGCCATTTTTGTTTGTTGAGATGATTGAAGGTGGTTTCTTCTTCTAGCTCTGCTTTCTGCAAAAGAACAGGGATAAGCCTTTCCGGCACATAGCCCTTTAAAGCGTTTTTGATCGCTTTTTTCGGTTGTTCCTCACAAAGCTTCCAAGTTTCCTGGGAAATGATGTCGATTGAACGCCCAGGAAATAAATCAATTGTCAGTTGGAGGGGAACGGCGCCGAATTTACGCTGAGTAACGGATACATAATGCCCTAAACGTAGGACAGCCGGACCAGATACACCGAAATGAGTAAAGATCATATCTCCTTCCTGTGTAGTTACCCTCTTTCCTTTTGGATCAGTAAGGGTTAGTTCGACCTCACGTAAAGAGAGACCCTGTAACGTTTTTTGCTTAATGATCTCATCACTTGCTCGTAATGGTACCTCTGTTGGATATAGATCAGTAATGGTATGGCCTGCTGCTTTTGCCCACTTATAGCCATCACCGGTGGAGCCTGTTTGAGGAACAGAGCATCCGCCTGCTGCTATAATAACGGCCTTTGTCTTCAGAATCTCTCCGTTCTTTAATTCAACCCCTGTGCAGGCATCTTGTTCATACAGGACACGCTCTACCTCTGCATGCAGACGGATGTGAACTCCCTCCTGTTTTAACTGATTAACAAGAGCGTTGGCTACAGTAATAGCCTTATCTGTCGTTGGAAACATTCGACCACGATCTTCCTCTTTCAAGGAAACCCCTATTCCTTCAAAAAAGAAGATAATATCCTGATTGTTAAATTGGGCAAAGGCACTGTGCATAAAACGACCATTTCCCGGAATTTGTTTAATCAGTTCTTCTAACTCCTTAGCATTCGTGACATTACAGCGTCCGCCACCTGAAATGATCAGTTTGCGTCCTAGTTTTTCACCTTTTTCAAGCAAACAGACACTGGCTCCGTGCTTGGCTGCTGAATAGGCGGCCATAAGCCCCGCAGGACCGCCACCGATAACAATGCAATCAAATCTTTCTTTCTTCATGAAATGTTCATCCTTTTATTTACTGTATAGAGTAATAAGCACATTTTTCTCCATCATTACACAAGATGTGATAAGGAGATATTGACTGGGTAAACTAGATGTAAGTCAGATCAAGTATGCCAATACATTCAAAAAAGCCATTCTACATGGTTTCTACCAGCATTTTTCACAGTGGTACTCTTCAGGCTTCCCTTACTTACATGGTTGCATAAGTCTAACAGGTAGTCGATAATGGAAAAGTATACAGTTGTCTTTACATAGAATACAACAAAAAAGACTCAGTTTGGGAGGATCAAGGTAATGGCCGATCAATTTCAGTTGGATTTATGGAGAAAATTAACAGAAGCGCCTGGTGCTCCGGGATTTGAAGGACCTGTCCGCTCCATTATGAAAGAATATATCTCCTCTTATACAGAAGAAGTCACCTATGATAATATGGGAAGTATTTTTGGAGTGAAGCGCGGGGATGAACAAGGACCTCGTATTATGGTTGCAGGCCATATGGACGAAGTAGGGTTTATGGTAACCCAAATATCCGATAAAGGTTTTATTTCCTTTCAGCCATTAGGTGGTTGGTGGAGTCAGGTATTATTGGCCCAACGAGTTCAAATTATTACAGAAAATGGCCCGATTATCGGGGTAATTAGTTCCATTCCACCACATGTATTAAGTGAAGATATGCGCAATCGCCCAATGGATATGAAGAAAATGTATATTGATATCGGTTGTGATACGAAAGAGGAAGTTCTTAAGGCAGGGGTTAAACCAGGACATCCAATCCTGCCGATTTGCCCCTTTACCCAAATGGCTGACCCGAAAAAATTCATGGCAAAAGCTTGGGATAACCGTTATGGATGCGCCCTTTCATTAGAATTACTAAAAGAATTGCACGAAAATCCACAGCATCCTAACGTTATCTATGCAGGTGCTACCGTACAGGAAGAAGTCGGTTTACGTGGTGCAAAGACAGCGGCTCACATGATTGACCCTGACATGTTTATTGCATTAGATGCTAGCCCGGCTGGCGACATTCCTGGTGTGACAGATGGCATGGGTAAATTGGGGGATGGCTTATTATTACGTATTTTGGATCGTACAATGATTATGCAGCCAGGCTTACGTGATTTGTTAATTGATACATGCGAAGAACTAGGGATCAAATACCAATACTTTATTAGTCAGGGTGGGACTGATGCAGGGGCTGTCCATATGCATGGTAAAGGTGTTCCTTCAGTAGTTATTGGTATTCCGTCTCGTTACATTCATAGCCATGCATCCATCATGCATGAAGATGATTATCAAAATGCGAAAAAGCTATTGTTTGCTCTGGTTAAAAAGTTGGATTGGGCTACGCTTGAGGCTACTCGTCGCCGATAAGCGTATGTGAAAGGAAGCGTGATTTTCAATGAATGCCATCAAATTTTATCGCCATGAAACGGCTACAGATGCCGTACTGGAATATAATTTTTATGACCATAAATTTGCTCCAACGAATTTAGTGGTACGTAAGGTATTGATGGCTATGCTTCATTCTGTCCAAAATCGTCTTACTGATTTAGAGGTGGAGTATAACGACAATATGCTGGTGGAAAAAGTAGGGGGAAATGCAGCGAGTATTCTTACACTGCTGGGAGCTTCTACGGAAAATGTACAGAATAATTATCGGGGTGAAACGGTTGTAAGCCGCACTTTTACGGCAAAGATGACGCCTGAACGCTTTCAATATTTTTATGAACTAAAAGATGTTGGTGAGCTATCGCGGTTTGCTCTAAAAGAACAGCAATTAGATCGGATTGTCTCATATTTTAATCAATATTTGTTAGTAGTGATACCTCTTGAGGAGGAAAAACAATTTTTTGAACTGCTTCGGGCCATGCACGTTCCTTACCAGATCCAAGCAGTTCAGAAGTAGGCTGAAGATGTATTTCGTCACAGAAAGTATTGAATGCACAGCGTAGTATAATCTATGAATCAACTACAAGCTTTATGAGCATCCCTTTTTATTCTGTAGGAGTATTACAGGACAAAGAGGGGTGCTTTTTTGGCTGACATGCTAACGATTCAACTACGTACGAAGCAGGAAAGCCTCCATAGAAAATTAGGGACTCATTCCATCAAGGGAAATATCTTTCCTCATATAAAAAGGCTTCCACCTGCCTTACTACTTAGCAAGTGAAAGCCACTCAGAATTATGTGGAAGGACGATCTGGTCCTTCTAATTTTTTGTCACCAAAGCCCGGACGATCGTCTTGGGTTTTCTTTGGCTGTGTATTTGTTTCACTTCGTTCATTGGAGTTATTGGAAAAGCGTTTTTTATCCATATTCATCTTCTTATCATTCCTTTCAAGGTCTTATTATTCCCAAAACAAAAACCTGTACTCAGGCTTATATCTTTTGTATTCCTCAAGTATTGACTCATGAGCTTCATTTTCCATATGAAACAATAGAGAGCAAAACGGTGCTTTATCAAGAAGATTGGCTCCTTGCTGCTTATGATCATCTGTAGAAGAATTCATCGCGCACGCTCCTTTTTAGGGTGTAGAGAAGAGGAAGATTCTTTATTTTTATGACGGGCGTTAGCATAGATAGCAAAAGCGGTCAGAATGGCAACAGAAATTAATGTAATGATGCCGTACATATACCATGGTCGCATACTGCCTACGCCGCCAAGCGACTCAATCATATAGCCACCGAGCGCATTACCTAAAGCACCGCTAATCCCTGTGACTACATTGCCGATCCCATAATAAGCTCCCAATAAAGGAGGCTTAGCAAAGTGCCCAACTAAACTGTCGAATACAGGTACAGCCAGCATTTCACCAATAATAAACACAACGGCTGCTGCACTAAACGTCCAAAACTGATGAGTAAAGCCCATCGCGAATAGGCCAGCACCAAGGAACAAGGTACCACTGACCATTGCCCAATAAGGACTAATTTTTTCTAAGATATAACGGGCAATAACACCTTGAAATAGAACCACAAAGGTTGAATTAATCGTCCATATCAAGCCTACCTTGGCACCTGTCCCCATAATATGTTGTCCGCGTAATGGAACAACAAGCGGAAATTGAGCATATAACCCCCAAACCAGCAAAGATACCAGACAGAAAAACAAAAAGCTACGATGACCCAATAAACCTTTATACTGACTCCATGATAAGGAATCCTTTTTCGTTTTCTCCTGACGGGCTTTAGGTAAAGCAAATAGGAGAAAAAAGGTCAACAGAATATAAACACCTGCTGCATAAATGAAGACAATTCGATTCGTACTTAATGCAAGTAACGTAATCGTAAGACCCCCAATAATAATACCAATGTTGGCCGCGATTCCGCGCCAGGAAAATGCAGTTGTTCGATCTTCTTGTCCTACTACATCAGCTATCTTTGCTTTTATGGCAGGGGCTACTAACCCCATACCACTTCCATTAACGGCCGAAAATACCATAAAAAGCAGAAAGGTTTGGCTTACACTAAAACCAAACATAGCACCTGCTTGAATGGCTGCTCCACTTACCATGACAAGCTTGCGTGACACACGATCAGATAAAAATCCACCAACAAGACTTCCGATTTGGTACATTAAGCTAGCGATAGCAAGAATGAAACCAATTTGACTTGCATGCAAATGGCGTGCTTTTTCCAAAAAGATAGGAAAAATAGGGGTCACCAGAAAGATTGCGATATGCATAAAAAGAGCTGCAATCAACAGAAAGAGAAATGTGCGGTTACCAAGTAAGTGGCGTGCGGTGGCCAAGGTATTGTCCCTCCTCTCTCTTCTGATGTCAGACTTAGTATGTGAAAAGAGGGACGCCCTTTATTCGTAGCCCAAAATGCATGAAACTGGGCAAATGCCTAGAGACTTTTTGTAAACCGTGACATATCCCTATAAAAAGAGGCTAGTAGGAGGGAATTTTATGGGGAGTATTTTTAAATTAGGTGGTTTTGAGATGGTCATTGGAATCATCGTTGTCGTCTTTCTTATCTCCATCGTGTTGGATGATGGATTTGAATAAATAAAAGAGAGAGGTTTTATAAGCTTTCCTTTAGCGACAATCATATTTGGCTCTATTCGCGCGTAGGGTAGAGCATACGCAAAATTGGTACAAGTATGAAGCACAAGGAGCGTGAGAAAAGTGGCTCAAGTCATTTTAACGTTTTGTGTTGCTTATGGAATCGTGATTGGGGGATCAATACTAGGAGGCATGGGTGCTTTTTTTAGTGATCGAGCTCCGTTACTTGTCATGTCAGATCTAGCAATCCAGCTCAAAATTATGGGGCTGGTGGGAGCCCTTGGAGGAACATTTGACTCATTTTTACAAATTGAAAAATTATTTGTCGGCAATTTCTCACCTGTTTTAAAACAGCTCATTTATATTTTTGCAGCGTTTATCGGAGCGCATCTCGGAACGATTTCGATGCTATGGCTGACGCAGGGGAAAGCTTCATGACAACTCTACAAGAGGAGCGATTACCTAAAGTACGTCGATATCTTCGGTATATCAGCTTGTTTATTTTAGGAGGTGTCGCAGGAGGAGCGATATTTCTATTTTTATTTATTCAAAGAATGGAAGATCTAATGCTGGAGAACAAAAATTTATATGTATTAAATGATCGTCTCCAAAACGAAATGGATAATCTTAACGAGCTGCATAAAGTAGCACGAAAAAAGCAGAATGTCGTGATTGAAGATGTTGAGATCACCTTTTTAGGACAACGCCCGAACACCTTTGTCGAAGAAGAATTAAAGCATAGCCTAGAAAAAGACTTGGCCCAATTGAAAAGGAAAAAAGTGGAGCAAGTAGGCGAAATGCATGAAATATTGCATGAATTACTGCAAAAAAAAGAGTACATTATCCAAGGAAAGGTCATAGAGGTAAATATAAAAACCCTCGTTATTTCACGGGTTTTGCACTTATATGTAGTGGCTAAAGAGCAACCAAAAACAATCGGATAGCTTGTATATGGCTGTAAGAGAAAAATGCAACAAAACCCCAGCTTGTTCGTATATAGTTATAACAAAATAAGAAGGGCTTTGGAACGAGGGGGCATGGGGGATGTCGTTATTTAAAAAGATGATGGCGAGTGTAGGAATTGGAGCAGCTACTGTAGACACACGCCTTTTCAAGGAAACATTGCTTCCTGGTGAATTGGTAACAGGCGAGGTTCATATTACGGGAGGAGATATTCAGCAGGATATTGATGAGATTTATATTTATGTTATTACTCATTATGAACGAGAAAATAATCAAAACAAGACAAAAGAAGAATGTATCCTGTTAAAGCATCGTTTGACAGAACCCTTTAGCATTGAACCGCAGGAAACAAAGGTCTATTCGTTTTCATTTCCATTACCTTATGCAACGCCTTTGACGATAGGAAGACAACCGGTCTATTTACGTACAGGCCTAGATATAAAAAATGCAATTGATCCTGGTGACTCGGATTATATTGAGGTACAACCGCATCCGATGATGGGGAACGTATTAGAGGCACTCTCTACATTAGGATTTCAGTTGTATAAAGTAGATTGTGAATGGAATCGTCGGCTTGGTCAGCCTTATCCATTTGTACAAGAATTTGAATTTCGGCCACAAGGGCGGTTCCGTAAATATGTAGATGAACTGGAGCTCATTTTCTTTTTACAGGAAAATGAACTAGAGGTTCTGTTAGAGGTTGATAAACGTAAGCGCGGATTTGCAGGCATGCTGGAGGAAGCATTCGATATGGATGAGCGGTATGTGAGGCTGCGTTTAACTGAGCAGGATCAAAATAGACCAATTCGAGAGCTGACAGCATGGATTGAGCAGATGATTATGAAAAGCATTGGATAGGAAAAAAGCTAGTCGTAACTCCTTGGTATGAGATACAAGCTTGCTTCACACACTAGTCTTGATCTCATCCCAAGGAGTAGAGCATGGTATATATGATACGTAAAGGAGTAGCCTTGCTTATTGGCAGTGGATTACTTGCACTTGGAGTAAACGGTTTCATCATTCCGCATCAATTAATGGACGGCGGCTTGACCGGAATTGCTTTAATAATCAACTATATGGCGGGCTATAAAGTAGGGTTGGTCATGATCGTTATGAGTATTCCAATTTATCTATATGCTTGGTTTACAAAGCGATCTTATTTTTATGATAGTGTCAATGGATTGTTGCTTTCGTCCTTTTTGATTGATTTATTTTCGCCGTTGCAGCATGTCTCTGTATTTACCTCCTGTTCTCTATTATTCAGTAGTATTTTGGGAGGCTTGTTTATTGGCATGGGAATTGGGCTGTTACTTAGATTTAATACAACGACAGATGGATTTGATTTGGTGGCTAAGCTTCTATCTGATGTAATACGAATTAATATTGGGATTGTGATCTTTGTATTTGATATCATCATCTTGTTGATAGGCGCACTGCTAGGCGATACGCCCCATTATTTTTATTCTTTTTTAGCGATCATGATCGTATCAGGAATTACTTTTTTGTGGAATCGTCGTGGAATGATCCAGACAGAATAAGTTGAGATTGTTAGTCAGAAAAGCTTGGCAGATGCCAGGCTTTTTTTATTGAGTAACCCCGATTAAGTATCGATTTTCGTCTCAAAATGGTATGCCGTACACCGTCTGAAAAAATTTTTTTCGAATACGAGGTATCAAGGCACATTTTTCAGACAATACTGTGAGCATGAAACATTTAGAGGAGGAATTTTCCAAATGAATTTGTTAGAAAAAACGAGACGAATAAATGCGATGCTACAAAAGACGATGGGCGGAAACGGGGTATCATATCAGGATATTGCTAAATTGCTCTCTGATATCATCAATTCCAATATGTATATCATCACGGCAGATGGTCAGATTTTAGGAAGTGGTTTTGCACAAGAGATTTCGATTCAGGAAACAGGTCGTTTTACGAGCTTTTTACCTGAAAACTATAAGGAAAAATTATTAGAGATTCATTTCTCAGTAGCTAACGAGGCAGTTCACAGTAACTACAGCATGGTTCCTGCTGAGTGGAAAAATCTGTTCCCTCAAATGATGACCACCATCGTACCTATTAATGCAGGTGGCAGTCGATTAGGAACATTAGTATTAACTCGTGCATTTGGTGCTTTTGAGACGGACGATCTCATCCTAGCTGAGATTGGTGCAACTGTAGTTGGAATGAAAATTGTACGTCAGCGAACAGAACAGATTGAAAATGAAGTTCGTGATAAAACATTTGCTAAGATTGCTTTGTCTTCTCTTTCCTATAGTGAGCAAATTGCGATTGAAAAAATCATGGAGCAATTGGATGCTAAGGAAGGATTGCTGGTAGCTAGTCAATTAGCGGATCAGGCTGGATTGACCCGTTCTGTGATCGTTAATGCATTGCGTAAGCTTGCTAGTGCAGGAGTTCTTGAATCGCGTTCTCTTGGTATGAAGGGAACCTATATTAAGGTGCTAAATGATAAATTCCATTCTGAGTTAGAAAAATGGAAAACATCATAATCACATAAGCCAGTAGTAACGATTACCATGTTCTCCTTCCAGTTGTAAGGCATGCCTATTTCGGGCATGCCTTTTTTTATTATTTTTAATGTTTCATGTGAAACTTTACTGTATTAAAGAAATGATATCTACGTGTAGATAATACTAAATATTTTTACTTATTAAATTTTTATATTTAAAAAGTCGTATAATTATGATATTTTTTTATTAGGAGGTGTACAGCATGAAAGAGCTATGGAGAACTCCATCATTTCGTTGGTTCTGGCTTGGTATCTTTTTATCAGCTGTCGGAAATTCATTTGGATCGTTTGGGGTAAGCTGGTATTTATTACATCGAACAGGTTCTGGAGCGATTATGGGGACTTCTATTTTGTCCTATTATGTACCAGCTCTGATATCTGGATTAATAGCAGGCGTTTTATTGGATCGCATTGATCGAAGGAAACTCATTATTTTTGATAATGTGGCAAGAGGCTCTTTATATGGATTGCTTGTTTTTTTGCTGTCTTTACCAGCCGTACCAGTCGCTACCGTTTATATCATCATGGCCTTAGCTGGTATGTTGTCACCACTAAGCAGCACTGGTCAGCAAGCAATGCTCCCGAATTTAATTAAGGATAAGGAACTGCTCATTAAAGCAAATAGCGTGATGAGTGCGCAATGGCAGATTGTTTGGCTTTTTGGGCCTATGCTAGCCGGGTTAGCGGTTACGTTAATCGGACCGGCCAATGTCATTATTATCGATTCAATTAGTTTCTTTTTATGTGCAGCGTGCTTTTTACGAGTTTCCTATACATATAAGCCAAACTCAAACATATCAAGTCAGACAAAAAGAGAGGCGTTACTTCATTTTTGGAAAGATCTTGTGGTAGGTTATCGATATATAGGAACGAATTCGATGCTCCTTTCTCTGTTATTCTTTAGTCTGTTTTTTAATATGGGATATTCACCTGTAGAATTATTGCCTGTATATATACAGCAAGTATGGGGGATTGGAAAAGAGGCTTATCAAGGTTATATGCTTACAGCGATAGCGATCGGATCATTGGGTAGTTCGATGCTATTTATCGCCAAGAATTGGAAATACCCAATTGGAGTGACAGTCGGGGCGATTATTTGTTTGTGGGGTTTAGCTACATTCCCTCTAGGGTTTACGCAGCGCATGGAGATTGCTGTTGTGTGCTTCTTTGTTGGTGGGGTTGTTTTTGCTCCATTTAACGTATTAATTTCAACCTATATTCAAAAACAGGTGCCGAATGAGATTTTGGGGCGAGTTTTAACTGCCAATCGTTCCATCACAGGATTTGGTTTACCTGTTGGAAGTTTCTTATCCGGCCTCCTGGCTTCTTCATTAGGAATGGATCGTATCTTTGTTTATTGTGCCGTGCTATGTATGTTGGTTGGGATCATAGCGATGGTAAGGTTGCGAGCTTTACGATAATTTAGTATTATTTGCGATTCAGCAAGGGTGCCACTCGTTTCATAATAAAATCTGGTAATAAAGGATAAATGAGCGACAGTAGATGGAGACGCTTTGGTAGGGCTACCTCAAAGCGTTTCTGTTTTGTTGCTTTCATTATAGCTTTTGCCGTTTTTTCGGGAGATAGCAGGTAACCACTTACTTTTTGTTTATAGGTGCCTGTATTGTCTGCGTACATGAGAAATGGCGTATCAATCGGACCAGGTAAGGCACAGGTAACTGAGATGTGTGTAGCAGCTAGCTCATGTCGAAGTGACTCGCTGAATCTTATAACAGCGGCTTTTGTCGCAGCATATACAGCAGTTTTACCAGAAGCAACACGACCTGCTAGAGAAGCAATATTCACAATCCTAGCTTCTGATTGAGCGAGCATCATAGGCAGGAAAGCACGAGTCATATATAATGTGCCTAATAAATTTGATTCAATGGTCTGGTGAATCTCTTCCAGTGAATGATCTAAAAAGGGCTTAAATAAAGCAGAGCCTGCATTATTGATGAGAATATCGCAACGGCCAAAGCGAATCTTTATCCAAGCAGAAAAGGCTCTTACTGCTTCATTATCGGACAGGTCTAGTTTATAGATGTGAAGCATTGGGGGACGGTTCCATTCACGCTGGACTCTTTTTAGTTTCGTGTGATCTCTGCTTGTAATAACCACATGGTATCCCTCACGAATGTACTCCTTGGCAAGTGCCATCCCAAGTCCACCGGTACCGCCTGTAACAATTACTACTGGTTTACTCATAATGCTACTCATTCACCTCCTATAAAACATCCTACCATTAACGATATTCTATGTAAAAAAAACCTGAAGAGAAAGGTTATAAAAGTCCTTGTCTGGGTGCAGTATAGCCATAGGAGGTGACCAATATGCCAATTGTAAAATGCAGTGTAGCGAGTTGTACGTACTGGGGACAAGGAAACAATTGTAATGCTGATGCTATTATGGTGGACATTGATCCTCATGCAAACAAAGATTATGATGCTGAATTTGCAAACGAGTTCGATTATGATACCGAGCACCGTGATTATGCTACAACTTCTCGAGAAACCTGTTGTCATACGTTCAAGCCAAAGGCGTAATCGCTTCCTAGGTTGAAAGAATCCCCCTGCCGAAAGTGGGTTAGATTTTGGCAGGGGGATTCAATGTGTAGCGACAAAGAAAAAGGACGTAATCTCTGATCAGATACGTCATACTGCGGGGAAACTTTTATTTTCCTTAAATCGAATTTGATCGTACTGTACGAAAGTATTATAAAAGAAGATCGTTCTCACTTAGTAAGGTGCAGAGCGATCTTTTTTATTCTGTACAGTTGCTGATCAGTAGTGCGGTCTTATACCATTGCTTTGTCTTTTACGAACAGTGTAGAGAAGGCTGTGCATGCTTTTTTTCACTCTATAAAACTTGTTCAATTGGTTAAAAGCTTTCAGTAATAGAACTATCAGATTAACTAAAATGGTTCTGAAAAATCAATTTTTCTTAGGTAGTTACACTATTATTTTATGTGTAGTACAGAGATGGCCCTATCCTTTTATGGAAACACCGACAATTCAAGAATGGAATTGCCGATGTTTGAAGAGTGATAAGGAGTTAAGTAACTACAAATTCAATAATGATCGGTGTACCTGGATCGAGCGCATCGCCACCAGGAATTGTGATTGCTGTCGACGTGACAGAAGAAGTATCGGCTGTTTGAAGTACGGCATTTATATAAAGATTGTAGTAGGAAAATGATGCTGGAAATGCTGTTGCGGCCGCACCAGCGTCATTAGTGAAAACTGTTGATGCAATTGAAAATGTAGCGCCTGTACCTGTTCCAGCTCCTGCAGTAGACGCAAATCTTCTACCGGCAATAAAAGGTTTTGTAATCGCCATTTTACATGCACCTCCTCTCTATTATATTAAATGTAAGTAATTGAATAAAGGACAGGGCGGATCAATTGATCGCTCTGAATCATTTTTAGAGATTTACCTGAACCGTAAAATGAACAATTTCTACAATGATTGGACTTCCTAAAAAAATCGTGCCTCCCTTTGAATAGATAATAAGAGCATTTGGATTTACGACATATAGACTGCCTTCCTGCAATATCCCGTTGATGTATAAATTGTTATAGCTATTTTGCCCGAGTCCAATAAATTCTGTACTCAAGTTACCAAAATCATTAGTAAATTGAGTAGCGAGAATAACTGTAGGGGTAGTTAGTTCGATATCTGAGCTGGCGGTAAAAAAGTATCGATTAACAGTTGGGAAAATACTAATGGAATTGATGGATCCGGTAGGTCCCTGGGGTCCTGTAGGTCCTTGAGGTCCAGTGATGCCTTGGGGTCCAGTGATGCCTTGAGGTCCAGTGATGCCTTGAGGTCCAGTGATGCCTTGAGGTCCAGTGATGCCTTGAGGTCCAGTAACGCCTTGGGGTCCAGTGATGCCTTGGGGTCCAGTAACACCTTGGGGTCCAGTGATGCCTTGGGGTCCAGTAATCCCTTGAGGTCCAGTGATGCCTTGGGGTCCAGTAATCCCTTGAGGTCCAGTAATGCCTTGGGGTCCGGTGATGCCTTGGGGTCCAGTAACGCCTTGAGGTCCAGTGATGCCTTGGGGTCCAGTAATCCCTTGAGGTCCAGTAATGCCTTGGGGTCCGGTGATGCCTTGGGGTCCAGTAACGCCTTGAGGTCCAGTGATGCCTTGGGGTCCAGTGATCCCCTGAGGTCCAGTAATGCCCTGAGGTCCAGTAACGCCTTGAGGTCCAGTAACGCCTTGAGGTCCAGTAATGCCCTGAGGTCCAGTAACGCCTTGGGGTCCAGTAATCCCTTGAGGTCCTGTAGGTCCTTGAGGTCCTGTAGGTCCGCACTGAGGATAACATATAACTACTTTAGAAGGGCGACAAGTTACACAGACAGCTTTCTTACATCTTTTTCTTTGCTTATAATAAGTTTTATTTTTACATTTTCTTCTTGAATCATAGATTTCCAATGTAAGCCCCCCCTAATATTTTCCACTACTATTTATGCTACGTTTTTTACCTATTAGTGAGTTAGACTTTCAACTAATATCTGGTAGGTTGAAATCTATTTTTATGCATTTAGGCTAATTAGGGGGTGGTGTATCTGAATTTACGTTTAGCATCATAGAACAAGTACGATTGCTAATCAAGGAAAGTGTTGATTTACGTCTAAATGAAAATAAGATAAGAAGCTTAGGACAAGATAAGGCTTAAAAGGCCTACAAGCAACTTTTGTATGATTGAGTATTCAAAAAATATATTCCGGACAATGAAAAATCCGTACTTGATTGAGTTTACTCTGTATATCCGAAGAAAGCATATACGGGTAGCTGGTGCCCTTTTATGTAAAAAAATGTTATTTGTACCTTTCGTTTCAACTCTAATATTCATCTGATAATAGTATTATTTATAAAAGAGATGTGAAATTCAAATGTCAATAATTTTACCCCTAAGTGATGAATTTCCGCTTTCGTCATCGGGGATTTACATACCATTGATCTTATGCCAATAGTTGGATGGACGTTTACTTATAATGTTAATACTGATTTATTTAAGCCAATTCGTATGGATTATAAATCGTTTAGTGTAGATGGGACCAGGTCAACGGTTATTCGTCTAGTCAATAATGCCACTTCAGAAGGAACTCCAGTCTTTACTGATGTTTCTACAGATACAAGCGTTATGGAATTTGATACGGATGGTACAACTGTTTCAGACGGAAAAATTGTACTTTTAATTGCCCGTGGTAGGGTAGATTCAGGACAACTGGTTTTGGGAGAAATAGACATTGAGCTAAGTCCAGATGAAAGCTTGACAATTTCAGCAGCATCAGCAGCTTCTTCGGAAGTGAGCATAGCGGTGTCATGGCAAGAAATGTTTTAAATAAATGATAAACCAATTGCAATTATTAAACTGAGCAAATGCTTGATTGCGTGCAAATATTGTTTAATTCTTTTTTTATACGAATTTTTGCCTAATAGATAAAATATAGAAAAAATTTAATTAATATTAAGAGAAACGCAAAATACAGCTAATATGCTGAGTCGGTTGTCCATTACGAAACTAGTAAGGGTTGTATATGATAAATCAAGGAAACTCGAAAAGAGATTCCCACATATTGAAAAGGTGTGAAGAAAAATGGCAATTACCAAACCCTTTGTTACATCGAGAAGATTTGTGTCCACAGCAGGAGCTGGTACAGGAACAGGTGCGGCATTTGCAATTGCAGCTACAGCTTTTACAGATGATACTAATGCAGCGGCTACAGCATTCCCGTCATTTACCTATTACAATCTCTATATTAACGGTGTGCTTCAGTTAGCTAATGCCTCGACTGCTAGCACAACTACACTTGGTATTCCAGGAGGAGACACACTTGACCCCGGGGTACCAATTATCGTTGTTTTTGTTATAACCTAGTCCTGTAATTTTTTTAATACGGATCTTTGGAAGAGATATTGGATATTTGTCATTGGGCTTTTAGTGTTTTTTTATAAGAGGAAGAGCCCTAGGTAAATACCATCTGCGAGCGACTGCTTACATCATCTTTTATTAATAAATATAACCAAGATACCACCGCAGCCCATAATATCTCTGGATAAACGAGGTATCTTGTCATATAAAAAAGGTCGCCGAAATCTTTTCGACAACCTGACGTATCCCCTTAAAAGGTTACGTCTTTTTTATTTGGGAACTTTAAAGTAAATCAAATGCATTTTTCAAACCTACAGGGCTTGTTTCTCTACTAAAGTCAGGACATGCTCCACTTCCAGACGTCTAATAAAGGATTCCGCTTCATTCCAGTTCGTAATGCGATGGACTAAGGACGGAAGCTCACCTTGGTTATACGGTGTGTCAAACAATAGAACAGGGATGTTCAGTTCACTGGATAATTGTAAGGCATTTTCTAATCGATCCTCCATAAATAGATCAATGCCCCATGCTTTCGCGGCACGAACTTTATCATGACTGCCAACCAAATCGATATGATCATAAGGGATATGATGTTTAGCAAACCAAGCTTTGGTTACCTGCTTATCCTCTAAAGCTCTGGCACTGATATAAATAAGTTCATGAGTGAAGTGCCAGTTTTGCAAAATTTCGGAGGCGTTGCCATGTAGAAGAGAGTGGGAGTAGACCTCTTGGCTATTTTGTAAAAGCCAGGTAGTAAACTCTTCATCTGTGATTCCATATACATTCGCTAAATTATATTCAAAGCAATCTTGTAGTGTTAAATTTTTGCCAAAGGATCGATTCAAAAAAGGGACAATACTGCTAGGATCGGTAACTGTACCGTCAATATCAATACCAATTTTTAGTGATTTTTTGTTTGTCATCTCCTCGCCTCCTGAGTAAATTGTACACCGAAGACAGAGAATAAGGCTACTTCCTTCATTTCATCCTGATTAAAAAGGGGTTGGAGCACAGCATGGGTAACGATCAGAAACGACGTTTACGTGGTGAGCAGAAGGAAGCGAGGACTGCTCAAAGCCGCAGAGACAAAATTGATACTAAGTCGTATGATACGGAGCTAGCTCAGGATTCATGGATGCGGGCTTCGCTGGAGCCAGGCGCTACCCAAACGAAGGGGAATGTTGAATATAATCCTTTGACACATACGGAGCGCTATTCAGGCGATCAAAATCAGTCTGCACAAGCGGTGGCGAAATCTTCTCAGGTCAATAATAATGATTCCATGTCGTATCGAAATGATGTCTCAACAGAAACAGCTGCGGAAATCGCCGAGCCATACCGTCCGACACGGTTACGCAATGGCGATAATTCTAGCTTGCGAGAAGCAAGACAAGCTGAAGATAAGGATGGCAATTTAGTCCAAGGTAGCGGAATAGGAATGGTAGGAATAGGCTCATCCATCTTGTCCTTATTCCTGCTACCTTATGTTCTAGGCCCTCTGGGAATTGTGCTGGGATTCCTAGCTTATCGTCGTGAGGCAAGATCAATGGGGACGTGGGCAATGGTTATCGGAGCTCTTGCCTTTGTAGGAGCACTTTTAATTTATCCGTATTACTCTGCCCGGTAAATCATTATTATCGACAAAATAAAGCAAAGCGAGGGGCTGACTTGTAGGCATTAAACCTGCAAGGCTAGCCCCTCCTTTGTGTGAAATAAAGGGAAAATACGATAGAAAAGTGCTAATTTTGCAATTGATGCTGAGATCTTTATTATTTAGATTTGGACATGTGTAACTTCAATTCTTGCATTCGACTATGAAGACGTGGATCTTGAGAATAGCGAGGTATGTAGTCATCGATTATTCTCGTAATGGAAGAACAAAAAAATGATAGTAATAACCCGCCACTCATCTGACATACGTTTACCCAGTGAAAGATGAAAACTTTCAACAAACCCCGATCCTTGCCTATACGCCTATACCAAACAAGAGAGGATCAGGCAGTATGGATGCGATAACCGGCAAATTTGAAGAATAGTAGAAGATCAGAAAGCATCACCAAAGTCCTCATCCTATGTAGGGTGAGGACTTATTCTCAGCGATACAAAACGGACTCAAACGGTGTAAGAGCGGCGATTACCGCTTCTTTAAAAACATGAGCGCGAGTAATTTTACCATTTGTAAAAAGGCCGTATGCTCCCTCTTTGTGATTACTATTTCTAGTTCCTGATAACCTATCAATCACTTCGCGTAATTCCCTACCCGATCTTTTCATATCTTCTCCAATTTGATTAGGGATGGGAAAAGAAAGTCCTTTCCCAATATGTAAGGTCTCCCCATTCCAAGCGGCACAGATGGAGATTAGATACCACTGTTTCGTATAGATAGCATCAAAGGTCAGACCACCCTCTAGTCCGAAGCCTATCTCAGCATTAGGGACAGCCTCAAGGGCTAGCTTGGCTCGCGTAATGGCTCCTCTAATCGTTTCATCCTCAGATAAAGGCTGCTCAGCTACCCCAGAAGGCACACTAACACACTGAGGCTGAATATCAGTAGCTAAAAAGATGGCTTTCTTTTTAGCCTGATTCTGACTTCCTAAAGCAAGCGTTTTATACAATAGTTTTCACTCCCACCTTTTGCTTCTTGATTATTATAACAGGTTGGAAGTGTATCTATTAAACGTGCATGTTAAAGCTTATCGAATAGATTTCTTTAATAGAAACGAAACAAGCTGTAAAGAAGAAATCATGAACTACATCGCCTGTGATACAATGAGAAAAAATATCGGAATGGTGGGAGTCGGGAATGAGGTTTACGAAAATGCATGGGATAGGCAACGATTACGTATATGTCAATTGTTTTGAAGAGTCTCTCACGAATGTAGATTTGCCGGAACTTTCAAGAAGAGTAAGCCAGCAACACTTCGGAATCGGGGCAGACGGTTTAATTTTGATTATGCCTTCAACAATAGCAGATTTTCGGATGAGAGTATTTAATAACGATGGTAGCGAGGCCCGCAATTGTGGTAACGGACTACGTTGCGTGAGTAAGTATGTTTTTGACCATGGTTTAACCAAGGAGACATCCTTTACCATTGAAACAAATGGGGGTATTGTTACACCGGTTGTACATATAGGTGCGGATGGGAAAGTAGAGAAGGTGACAGTTGATATGGGAAAACCACGCTTATTGCGCGGACAAATCCCTATGGCGGGGGACCCCGATACGAAAGCGATTGGTGAACAGGTGCAAATCAACGGGCGGACCCTGACTTTCACAGCAGTTTCTATGGGGAATCCTCATGTAGTGATTCTTACGGATAAAATCTCCGAAGAAGAAGTAACAACCTATGGTCCATTACTAGAAAAGCATGCTTTATTTCCTGAAAGAGCGAACATTGAATTTATTTCCATAAATACACCTTCTGATATTACCTTTCGTGTATGGGAGCGGGGCTCTGGTGTAACACTTGCTTGCGGAACGGGAGCATGTGCTGCATTAGTAGCCGCTGTTTTAGAAGGAAAAGCAGAGCGAATGGCCACGATACATTTACTGGGAGGCGATTTGCAGATAGAATGGCGTGAGGCTGATCAGCATGTTTATATGACAGGTGCAGCCGCCGAGGTATTTGCAGGTGAGTATTTTGGAGCATTGCCGTTACTAGATCAATAGCATCCTTATTTTAGATAAAAGAGGGCAAAAAAGTGGTTATCTCCTTATCGTGTGAGTAACCACTTTTCCTATAGAAACTAGCCATTAGACATATGAGAATTTTCATGTTCATCTTTAGTTGTATACCTCTGTTAAGACATCGTGGGAGGTTTCATCATCAATATAGATTTGCTTTGATTTTTCTGCCTTTTCAACCTCTTGCTTTAGCTTTTGCAATTCATCCTCCATTTGTTTGATTTTTTCCATTACTGTCATGATTAGGTCCCCTTTCTAGTTGAATTTATTGATAATTCTAACAAGTATAAAGAAGTGTGTAAAGCAGCGATCTTTGTTGAAAACGTTTACAACTATGACTTAAATGTGAACGAGCGCTTGGTAGATTCATTCGACTGATGGTTAGGATAAGACAAGAAGCCGCTTTTTATACCAAAGGACGGCTAACGCTCTACAGCAATTACCAAGCCAAAGTAAAGAACTACAGCATGAAGGTAGTTGTAAAAACAAACAATATGGTATGATGTAAGACAGTTCGACCCAGATTTGAATTGTAGGAAGGGTGTCTTTGCCGTGATTTACCTGGATAACAGTGCCACGACCCAACCCCATCCGCAGGTGATTGACACCATGAAGCGGACTATGGAAGCATATTATGGGAATCCTTCTTCCTTGCATCGTTTGGGAGTAGAGGCAGAGAATGTTTTAAAACAGGCTCGTCAAATTGCTGCCCACGCTTTGCAAAAGAAACCAACAGAGATTTTCTTCACTTCCGGTGGCACGGAAAGTAACAATACAGCTATTAAAGGTGTAGCCATGCGTTATCGTGAGCGTGGTCGCCATATTATTACAAGCCAAATAGAGCATGCCTCTATTTTGGATGTTTGTAAACAGCTAGAGGAATTTGGCTACGATGTAACTTATCTTCCTGTTAATAAGGAAGGGAGAGTCTCCCTAGAAGATGTGAAACAGGCTATGCGCCCTGATACGATTCTTGTATCTATTATGCATGTCAATAATGAGTTAGGGACTATCCAACCGATTAATCAGATTGGTACATATCTGAAGCTGTTTCCTAAGGTTATCTTTCATGTCGATGCAGTACAAAGCTTTGGAAAGGTACCCCTTCGTATAAATGAGTGGGGAGTTGATTTGCTAAGCTTATCTGCTCACAAATTTCACGGTCCTCGTGGTGTTGGTATTCTTGTAAAACGTGAGAATATGCTGATTGAGCCTTTATTAAAAGGTGGAGGTCAGGAAAGTGGACTGCGTTCCGGTACGGAAAACATCCCCGGAATTGCAGGAATGGCAAAAGCCATGCGTTTAATTGAAGAGACGGCTACACAGGATATGTCAAGGCTAAAAGAGATGCAGCAACGTTTAAGAGACGGAATTCAACAGATTCCTGGATGTATAATTAATTCTCCTGAAACAGAAGCGGCACCTCATATCATAAATATTTCCGTGCTAGGGATGAAAGCCGAGGTTTTGTTACATGCCCTAGAAGCGGAAGGATTCTGTGTGTCTACTCGCTCCGCTTGCTCAGCTAAGTCTGATGAGCCAAGTCCAGTATTGGTAGCAACAGGAATGAGTCGCGAACAAGCCAAATCTTCTTTGCGAATAAGCCTAGGTAAACAAAATACCATGGATGACGTGGAGAAATTTTTAGTAGCGCTGCAAACATGCAAAAATCGCATTTTACCATATACAAAAGTGTAGAGGATGACAGCAATGAACTATGATGTAATTTTGATTCGCTATGGCGAATTAGCACTAAAAGGACGTAATCGAGATCAATTTGAAGATACGCTGATGAGAAATGTCCGAAATGTACTGGAGGTTCACCCATCCGTTGAGGTATATCGACGGTACGGGCGGATGTATGTCCAATTAAATGGAGAGAATGCCTACGAGGTAATGGAGAAGTTACAAGCAGTGTTTGGAATTACCTCCATTAGCCCAACGATTCAGGTTGAACAAACAGAAGAAGCTATTAAAGAAGGAACGCTTCGCTTGGTTCAGTCTCTGACCCCTGCTCCGCGTACCTTCCGTGTAGACACGCGCAGAGCTGATAAACGTTACCCAATGCCTTCGATGGATGTTAATCGAATGGTAGGGACTCATCTCCTACGAAATATTGAAGGACTCAAAGTAGACCTTCATCAGCCAGAAGCTTCTGTTAAGATTGAGATACGTACGGAAGGTACCTTTATTAGTAGTGAAACGCTACCATGTGCTGGGGGATTACCTGTAGGTGCTAGTGGAAAGGTCTTGCTTCTATTATCAGGTGGTATTGATAGTCCTGTCGCTGGCTGGATGACGATGAAGCGTGGTGTAAGATTAGAAGCTATTCATTTTCACAGCTACCCGTACACTAGCGAACGAGCTTTGGAAAAAGTGAAGGACTTAGCACAAAAACTGACTAAATGGGGTGGCTCCGTCCGCTTGCATACGGTGCCGTTCACAGTCATTCAAGAAGCAATCCGTGAACATTGCCCAGAGGAGTATAACATTACAATTATGCGCCGTTTTATGATGCGTATTGCTGAAAAAGTTGCGCAAAAACGAAAGGCTCTAGCACTTGCTACAGGGGAAAGCTTGGGACAAGTAGCTTCACAGACTCTAGAGAGCATGTATACGATTAATCATGTGGTCAAAATCCCGATCCTACGTCCGTTGGTTGCAATGGATAAGTCAGAGATTACGGAAATTGCTCGTAACATTGACACGTTTGATCTCTCTATTTTGCCATATGAGGATTGCTGCACGATTTTTACACCTAAGAACCCTGCTACTCGTCCCCGAGTAGAGCTAGCGGAGAGATATGAGCAGAAGCTTGATGTTGAAGCATTAGTAAATGACGCTGTTGCGCGTACAGAATTAGAAGAAATTACAGCAAAACCACGTGATGTTGTGACTGATTTATTTTAAATAAAAAAAGAGACCTTCCTAATTAGTAAAAGGAAGGTCTCTTTTCGTGTACATGAAAACGAGTGTTTATCATTTCAAGGTTAGTTGACCCTAATTTGCGTGGGAGGCGATATTATTGGGGTTCAATATTCTGATTAGAGTCACTGTGTGTAGGATGGGCTCCGGGATACTGCCGTGGTAATTCCTGATGTAGCTGTCTTGTTTCATAGGTAAATCGGGTGGTAGTAGAATGTTGACCTTTTTCCCAACCAGTTGCTTTTCCTAGCTTTTCTTCATTTGTGGCAGCACCAAAAGGGCCTTCTGGAAACTCTTCTTGTAAAATCTCGTTTCTTTGGGATTGAACAGTGGATAGTTCACTATAATCTTCGGCAGAATCCTTTATTTTTTTGTAGTAAGACATTGCTATGGTCTCCTTTTACTAGATGTTTATAAAATAGGATGTCCTTGTTTTATATAAGCTGTGCTTTTCTAGTAATGCCAATTTTTCCTTGACTAAAAGGATTGGGAAATGTATAGTATAGAACTGTTCTAAAGAAGATATTTATAAACAAATATGGTTTATATTGCAGTATGTGTTTAGTGTTGTTAAATAAAATCAGTTATATATGAAGGTGTTTTTAGTTAGCTTAAAAAAATCTTTTTAAAAAGTGTTGACTTAATAAAATGAATTGTGCTATATTAATAAACGTAGTCGCGAGCGAGTCGCTGAAAAAACGAAA
Source organism: Brevibacillus halotolerans (assembly GCF_026891775.1). Taxonomy (NCBI): domain Bacteria; kingdom Bacillati; phylum Bacillota; class Bacilli; order Caryophanales; family Paenibacillaceae; genus Brevibacillus; species Brevibacillus halotolerans. The sequence continues at coordinate 215 of NZ_JAPTNK010000028.1, read as the reverse complement.
AAGTTTTTTTGAGAAAGTACTTGCGAAGTGATGGGTGATATGATACAATGAATAAGCTTGTCTCGGTAATTTAATTTAGAGAGATGAGAATGATCTTTGAAAACTGAACAGTAAAATGTTTGATAGAAACACTAGCCAAGCAAGTTTTGAAGCTTTGATCAAGAACTACTTTAATGGAGAGTTTGATCCTGGCTCAGGACGAACGCTGGCGGCGT
>NZ_JAPTNK010000027.1:0-49419 GCF_026891775.1 Brevibacillus halotolerans | reverse complement strand
TGGTATAACCGAACCCGAATACATGGTAGTCTAGGCTACAAAACACCTCAAGAAGTAGAAGACTTGCAAAGAAAAGCATCCTAGTACTTAACTTAATTGTGTCCAAGATATTGACTCAAATCCAATTCTAACCAACCAACATGTTATTAACTATTTGATAATTTGTTTACCCCTTTGAATTTTAATATTGCTGAGACTACATATAGGAAACAACATAAAGCAACCAGATACCAGTACTTGAAAACATATAGTAGATGCTTAATGGTAGTGACCAGACGAATGAAATAATGATTATTGGTGGAGAAACGAATGACGATACTAATCGAAAAATAGCAGGAAATAGTATAAAGAACAAAAATACTAAGAATAGCCCTTTAATTGTTTCATCACGAATTATTGCTACATACCATAAATAAATGCTCATTACTGAAGCAATAAAACCACATAAAAAACCGAAAAATAAATAAGGATTTCTTTTCATATTACTCACCTCTTATATAGTTCTAAGTATAGGTTTACCAAACAGATATACGTATATTCTAAATTTGGAAAATATTGAAATTTATTAATTTAGATTATATAATCGATTCTGTCCATATAAATAGTTTGAAAAGGAGGGTATTTTAACAAAAACAACTCAAAGATTACCAATAAAGGTTATGCTAATTATAATAATGATGATTTTGGTCTTAAGAACTGGAGAACGCATGTAAATCATGAACTTAAGATGACAGCCTTGCCTTTTAGTGACGATGATGGAGGATTTGATTATTCATGGGATTATGATGCTAGTGGAGATTCTAGTGTATTGGTAAGCTTCACTTTAACCACTAGCATGGCTTGATATCTAAAATTATTTCCAATGAATTATTCATTATTTTCAATATAGTTAATTTTATCTATTGCCATTCCTATTATAAATGAGTTACATAAATACCCCTACCATTAATTTAATTAACGGCAGGGGTATTTGTATCCTTGTTTCTATAGGTACCATGTTCTATGTAAAAAAGGTACAGAATAACAGGAAGTAAAATTGACAATTGTCGTATTAAGTAATTATGAGGATTTTGAAACTTACAAGTATGCTTATAAAATGGCAGAAATCCTTCTAGGAAAAAGCTTGAAAGAGTAAAGGGTAAAGAATAGATAGCATTGAATGAATTTGCTTTTTTCAGCAGGTTGATTGTGTTGTTTCTCTTGTACACTTTATTCGCTAGAGTAAACAAATGAGATGGAGGTATAAAACAATGGATTTTTTGAAATTGGCTGCTGAAGCGGCGATCGAAGGTATGGATAATCAAGCGGGAGGGCCGTTTGGCGCAACCATTGTTAGAGGAGATGAAGTTATTGCCGCTGTAGCCAACACAATGATGTGGGATACGGATCCTACTGCACATGCGGAAATGGTAGCAATCAGAGAAGCTTGCAAAAAATTAAGCACAATGGATTTGTCTGATTGCGTAATTTATGCAACATGCGAGCCATGCCCGATGTGTTTAGGGGCAATCATTTGGTCTGGCATAAAAAAAGTGTACTATTGCAACACCGCAGAAGACGCGGATAAGCACGGTTTTTCCGATATACATCTTCGTAAATATTTGACAGAAGAGGATAAGAGCATTCTGAACATGGTCAAGGTCGAGAAAAGAGAAGATTGCGATTATTTATTTGAGCATTTCCACAACCTGAACAAAAAATAGTTCATGTGGAGAAACAGATCCCGACCGTCCCTCTATTGTCAAACCCCAAGAAGCTGAACCTTTGTAAAATGGAAGCGACGAGTAGGAGGATGAGCTTTATATGCTACTGGACCGCCTTGTGACCATCCCATAATGCAAGGAGGAGTATGTGTTGACAGTGTCTAAGGAGGCATCCGCTGGCTAACCGGACCTGCATTGCTTTGGATGAACGGAGAGACCTTCCCATAGTCCTGTATCCCGAAGATTTTCTGGGGCGTGATATCGTTGAAGAGATTGTCTGTCAATGTGGATGTAAGCTCCATTCCGTTCTTGAAACCAGCTCAGTTACTTCTTCGATTATGAATCTGATGTAAGCCAATATTGGTGCAACCGGACAGCCACATCCGTTAATACGGCAAATTTGTGATCCGGTTTTACACACGATACGCATCAAGGATGGCGCGCTCATCCGCAGCTTGTCAATTATTTACCACTCCGACCGTTATCTGAGCCGAGCAGCCAAAGCATTTATTGAACAAATACAAGAGAGTACTTTCAAAGCTAGTCCAGGAGTTATAGTCAAAAAACGATGGTATTTTCTATTCCCCTATTCGAACGAGGTGAGCTATGTCCATTAGAGTCAAACTATTGCTGTCTTATACAGGTATGCTTATCATTAGTCTTTCGGTCTTTTTCTTGACTGCCAGTCTGGTCACGATCGCAGCGACAGGTGACATTAACAGTATTCGGGATCTCTATAAAGTCCATTACCAGCTTAATCCGCTAACTGAACAAGAGGAATCGATCTTTCTCGAATTAAAATATCTCGCCAAAAACGAACCAGATCAATTGCAAAATGAAGAGCTTTTGCTGGACTACGATTTCAAGCTTAAAACCGTGAGGGCAGGTCTCTTTGTCCGCCGGGAAAACCATCAGGTATTTGCGTCGCGTACCTTTAATCAGCCTGCATTGGAGGAGAATCTCCCTTCCTATGATCTGGACAACAATCAGATTCGCAATACCTTTAACATTGGCGAAAGATTTTATGCCTACGCTAAATACGACTTCCGCTTTTCGGATAGCGCCAAAGGCGGCGTCTTCGTTATACGCGAGCGAAGCCCTTTTGGTGAAGTGATACGCAGGCTGTTACCCATCCTCATTCTGATTCTCATCGGCGTCGTCGTGGTTGCGAATATGTTGTTATACCGCTGGATTACCAGAAGCGTCGTCAAACCCCTTGATTTACTTCGGACCTCAGCTGATCACATCAAAGAGGGTAATCTCCAATTTTCACTTGATCTGCGCTCAAAGGACGAAATCGGTCAATTGAACGCGGCGTTTGAAAATATGCGAAAGAGACTGCTTGAATCGGTTCAGCTTCGATTGAAAGACGAGGAGAATCGGAAAGAATTAATCTCCAACATCTCCCATGATTTGCGTACGCCTATTACTAATATAAAAGGCTATATCGAAGGAATTCGAGATGGGGTCGCAGATACTCCTGAGAAAATGAACAAGTACGTGAACATCATTTATTCCAAAGCCGTTGATCTGGATAAACTCGTAGACGAACTATTTCTATACTCCAAGCTTGATTTAAAGCAAGTATCGTTCTTCTTTGAGCATGTAGATATTGTTGGTTTTTTGGATGAGTGTATTGATGAACTGTATTATGAATTGGAGGAAAAAGGAATCCTGCTTGAGTGGGGGAATCGTCCAGATCATAGTATTCAAGTAATTGCCGATGTAGAGAAATTAAAACGTATAGTACTTAATATTATTAGCAATGCTCAGAATTTTATGGACAAAGAACAAAAAATGATTCGCGTCTCCGTACAAGTTACCCCAGTATGGGTCACCATTGAAATATGGGATAACGGGAAGGGCATCCCACTTGAAGCCATACCCCATGTTTTCGAACGATTTTATCGTGCAGAGCAATCCCGCAATTCTTCAACAGGCGGTAGCGGACTGGGGCTTGCCATTGCAAATCAAATCATAGAAGGACACGGAGGCTCCATCTGGGTAAGTAGCGAGCTAGGCATCGGCACGAGCTTGTTCTTTACCCTGAAACGAATAACGAACGAAGGAGGTATACCTAACCTATGACGACACGAATCCTCATCATTGAAGATGAAACTACGATCGCTGAGCTGCAGCGGGATTATTTTGAACTAAATGGATTTCTCGTTGATTTATGTTATTCAGGCAATGAGGGTTTACTGCTTGCACTTCAGGGGAATTACAATCTTATTATTGTGGACTTGCAGCTTCCTGTGATGAACGGCTTTGAATTATGCAATCAAATCAGACAAAGCAAGGAAGTGCCGATTCTGATTGTCTCTGCGAAAAAAGAAGAGATTGATAAAATTCGGGCCTTTAATCTTGGCGCCGACGATTACATTACCAAACCATTCAGCCCTAGTGAGCTAGTGGCGAGAGCCAGGGCTCATCTAGCGAGATATGAACGGCTATTGGGCAAACAGGAGACCGATCATAAGTCCAAAATTCATATTCGCGGTCTGGTCATTGATAAAGCTGCCCACAGAGTCTACGTACGAAATCAAGAAGTAATATTTACCACCCGTGAATTTAACCTGCTTGAGTTTTTTGCAAGCCATCCCAATCGTGTCTTTAGCAAAAATGAGTTATTTGAACGAATATGGGGCATGGATTCCAGTGGGGATATTGCAACCGTTACCGTACATGTTCGCAAGTTGAGGGAAAAGATAGAAGTCGATCCTTCCAACCCGCAGTATATCGAAACGGTCTGGGGTGCCGGATACCGATTTTCCGTGTGATCGTTTTTATAATTTGTTAAGAAAGATTTTAGAATCGGTTTATCCCGAGTTTCTTCGGGGTTTATATCCCTCCTTTATCATACAGTTATGACGAACTACTACCATGCCTAATATTTGAAGGAGGAGTTACCGATGATTAAATATTCTAATAAACTGGCTGTCATGATGCTGATATCGGCCCTGGGAACGGCATCCATTCCATTTACCGCTCTGCATGTAGAAGCTGCATCAACGAGTCTCTCATCACAGGAAATTCAACAAGCAGTCAATAATCTCGCTGAACTTCGCGTGATGCACGGCTACGAAAAAGGCTCCATACGGATTGAGAACCAGATCACTCGCGCCGAACTGGCGAAAATGGTCGTCCTCACGTTTGGTCTCCAAGGGAAAGGGGGCAATTTACCTAGTTTCACGGATGTAAATCAGGATGATTTGTACTACAAGTATGCCGCTGAACTGGTAGCACAAGAAATCATGCAGGCGGAAGAAGGACGCTTTAATCCACATGGAACTGTGACACATGCGGAGTTAGTACAAATCGTGTCCAAAGCGTTGAAACGTGATATGAAATCCGTGAATTATTGGATGGAACGTTTTTATGGAGCCGATAACAATGCCACTCACGGCGAGACAGCGTACTTGCTGAATATCGCTCGTCAGGCGATTCCTTCGGCAAATGCGAAAATTACGAGCGTTCGTCCGTTGAATACCATTACCTTGATTGTGACTTTTGACGCTCCTTTGACAGCCGAGAATGAAGTCTTTGCCAAGACAAAAGAAGACTTTGTATTTAACGATGGATTGACCTTGAATAATATGCCGCGGTTAAAAACGGGTTCGATTGCTACGTATATCGTACCAACAACCGTACAAAAACCAGGCACAACGTATACCCTGACCTACAGAGGCAAAAAAGTGAGTACATTTACAGGAAACGCAACGAAACTTGACATGACGGAAGCTAGACAGGTTTCGAACGATACTTTCGAATTGGAAGCTCTCAAGGCTAACGGAGTTGTAGACTACGGATATGTTATCAGCGCATACAGCGGTGGCCGCGGAGCGAATGCATTCGTCCTGGATGAGGACAACAGAGCGGATGGAAGAACCTATCAGATCATCTCCTCTGGTCAAGGTAGAGAAGTCATGATTACACCGGAAGGCGGTCAACCGATCGTAGCTAAATACGTCCCGTTCACCCAATCAACGGATGGTAAGCAAGAACCAAAATTCCGTTTGCCGGAAGGTCAGGTGCTGACACCCGGAGTTAAGTATACCGTTACCTCGAATTGGACGGAAATCGCCAATCCGACATTCGTAGCCGAGGATATCCCACCGCTAAAAATTGTCAAAGCGGGGGCAATCAGTGAAACATCTATAGCCGTTACTTTGGCGGAGGACCCGGGAGATGAGCTATTTTCCGGCCGCAGTGTGGAATTGACCGATGGAGAGGGTAATAAACTGACCGGTACTTATAAATATTCCAGTCGCAAGGGTGCAGTGGGCGTGTTCGATCTTGTGCAGGACAGCAAACTGACTAAAGGAGTAGCTTATACCGTTACCCCCGTTGGCGACTGGGCTGGCCAGTCCAAGGTTGAGCTGACGGTCAAATAACAAATCTGTAGATGAAGCTTTAGAAATCAAAGGAAAGGTGTGGGTTCGCTGTGCTACGTGGAATTAGTCTTTTGATCTTGGCTATCACTCTTTCGGGGAGCGAGATAAATATGGACTCTTTGTTATCAAGCGGAAAGCGGCAAACAACCCAAGTGGTGAACGAAGAAATGGACAAGTTGAATCGCGCTCTGTTGAAAGCTGCAAATCAGGGAGACAAAGAAGCCATTTCGAAACTTCTGACGGATGGTGCTGATATTGACGCTACGGATGAAAGAGGCCGAACCTCTGTTATGATTGCCGTACACACGAACCAATTAGAGCTGTTTACGTTTCTAGTCGAGAAGGGGGCTAATATCAACATCAGGGACAATCAACTTGACAATCCTTTACTCTATGCAGGAGCGGAAGGTAAGTTGGATTTTTTGAAAGCAGCCATTGTATCAGGTGCTGACACGACGATTACCAACCGTTATGGAGGTACCGCCCTTATTCCAGCGGCTGATCGCGGGCATGTTGAGATTGTTCGAGAGCTGCTCACGAACTCCAATGTAGATGTGAATCACGTCAACAATCTGGGCTGGACCGCTCTGCTGGAAGCCATTATTCTTGGAGATGGCGGCAAAAATCATCAGGAGATCGTAAATCTGCTGATTGAGCACGGAGCCGATGTGAATCTGGCTGACAGAAGTGGAGTAACACCTTTGCAGCATGCCAAAAAACACGGCTATCAGGAAATGGTTGACGTTTTGACGAGCGCTGGTGGAAAATAATCACTCAAAAAGGATAGAGCCCTGATGATTTCAGTGTGGTTCTATCCTTTTTTTAGCATCGCCGATCTTGAATCCAAAAACGAATCTTGTTTGCAGGTGATTCTTGATGAAAAGTAATGTCTAATAATCTTTTTTTGTTTTCTTTGGAGATATCATTGTGTAGGGCATAGCCCAATGAGTAAGTGGGGGATAAATGTCGGTAGGCGTTAGCTTACTCCGTTGGTATAATCATAGGTTAGTAATACTAAAAAGCTGAGGTGAGAACAGTGATTGTAAACAAGGTGTATAAGTTTCGTATCTATCCGAATAAAGAACAAGAAATTTTAATCGTTAAAACAATCGGTTGTTCTCGCTTTGTTTTCAATCATTTTTTTGCGCAATGAAACAGCACATACAAGAGAACGGGTAAAGGATTAACATGCAATACGTGCTATGCCGAGCTGACTCAATTGAAAAAAGAATTCGTATGGCTAAAAAAAGTGGACAGCATTTCCACAATTGGAACAAGCAGCGTGTGAAGGTGGATGCAATTTTGTTTTTTAATTTCCCTACTGCTGCACCTCCTACGGCTGAAAGAAGAACTTTGGTTACTTTAAGGGATGCACTTCAAAACCCTATATGGAGCCGCTGGGCGGTCTTTCAGTATTCCGATTGTGGGAAAGTGGCTGGTATTAACGGTAATGTGGACATGAACTATATGGAAAAAGACTTTTGGACTGGAATTTTGAAGGTGGGAAACAACTGTGGATAGAATGTTAGCAAATGAACTCATTTTGGTATTGAAAACACAATGGAAGGTTAGTGACGCAATGGGGATGAAGGAGCAAGCGAAATACCTTGGGGAGCTTACCGATCGGGGAAGGGTTGCAAGTGGGCAGGAGCCACAGAATAAAACGGTGAAACCTGTTGAGAAAATCTGTTATAATATCGAAACTAAGATGAGGAGTGAATTTACTCTAACGTAAGGATGATCTGCATTGAAAATTTTATTAGTCGAGGATGATAAGACGATCGCGTCGGGACTGGAATATTCGCTTCAGCAGGATGGTTATTCAACCGTTCTCTGTCATGATGTTGCTTCAGCCAAAAAGGTGCTCGCCGAAGACATCGATCAGTTCGCTTTATGCCTGTTCGATTTACAACTTCCGGATGGAAGCGGTTATGAATTGTGCAAGATGGTGAAAGAGCGACGAGACATTCCGGTCATCTTCTTAACGGTGATCGACGATGAGGTTAACGTCGTGATGGGGCTCGACATGGGAGCCGACGATTACATTACCAAACCTTTTCGAGTTCGTGAGCTTCTCTCCCGGATCAAGTCCGTCTTGCGGAGATACCAGAAGCGGTCCCATGCTAGAGCGATCATCGACATCGACAATGTTCGAATCAATACGCTAGAAGGCAAAGTGCATAAAAACGGCGCCGAAATTCCGCTGACCGCCTTAGAATATCGCTTATTGCTGATCTTCGGCAACCACGTTGGACAGGTCCTCACAAGGAATCAGCTCTTAGAGCAAATCTGGGACGTGGCCGGCGAATTCGTGAACGACAATACATTAACGGTGTATATCAAAAGGCTGAGGGAAAAGTTGGAGGATGATCCAGGACATCCGACTTTGATCAAAACGGTACGCGGTTTAGGCTATAAGGTTGGTGATTAGATGCTGCGGAATCGGGAATTTCAAATGTTATTGCTCGTCATGGGCTCGATCAGCATAACGGCGACCACCGTTGCTGCTTTCTTTTCGTCCGTCGCAGCGATATTCGTTTTCATTGTATCCATGCTGCTTATTGGTACGAGTTTGTTATTCACGAGATGGAGATATCGCGAGCTAGCGAAGCTGTCCGACTATTTGAGGGAAATAAGCAACGGTAATGATTCCCTCGACGTTCGCGATAACCAAGAAGGCGAGCTAAGTATTTTAAAGAATGATATTTACAAAGTGACGCTCATGCTATCGGAACACCGGTCGCTATTGCAGCGCGACAAAATTCAACTGACGGATGCCATATCTGATATTTCGCATCAGCTCAAAACACCGCTCACCTCCATGACGGTGATGGCGGATTTGTTAAGTGCCCCTGACCTGCCTCCGGCTAAAAGAACGGAATTCACCCATCATATTCGCATCCAGCTTGAACGCATCGACTGGCTTGTTTCTTCTTTATTAAAGCTATCGAAAATGGACGCGAAGACCATCCAATTCAAAAAAGATCGAATCCCCATGAAAAACCTGATCCAAAAGGCATTAGAGCCGGTTATGATTCCGATGGATATTAAGGGACAGACGTTTTCCATCGCGGGCGATGACAACGTCTCTTTTGTCGGAGATTTCAATTGGACTGCTGAGGCGGTCATCAATATTTTGAGGAACGGCGTGGAGCATACGCCTGAGGGCGGAGCGATCGACATCGCATTTTCCGAAAACGCGCTATTTACGGAAATCGTCATTGCTGACAACGGAAAAGGCATTCCGAAAGAAGATTTGCCTTATATTTTCAAACGTTTTTACAAAGGAAAGAACGCTAGCGAGGGGAGCATTGGTATAGGGCTTGCGATGGCTCACAGCATCATTGCCAGCCAGAACGGCGTGATCGATGTGACGAGCGACAGCAAGAATGGTACGCAGTTTCGGATTAAATTTTATAAGCACGTGATTTAACGGCACTCCGTAAGTGACTGAATTGTCACCTCCATTGTCACTGGAAAGTCATTTTAGACAGATAAAATGATATTCATCAGATGAACGATGGAGGTAAGACAATGCATTTGAAGCAACAGCGTAAGATTATTTTTGCAATTACTATATTCTATACCCTTTTGATTCTTTATTTTTTGTTTTTCGCTTTCGGCAGAGTAGGTAAGGTAGATCAAATCACCAAGTACACCTTTATTTTTTTACCGGACAGTTTTTTTAGGCTGCCAGGTCTATACGATCTTCTACATCCTACGCTGATGGATTTAATAGATTTCGGGAACATCGCAGCCTTCATCCCTTTTGGCATATTGATTCCGTTGTTATATCGAACCAACTTTGTACGCTTGATGACTTTGTTCATCCTGTCCATTCTCGTGCTGGAGACTATTCAGGCACTAACATTCCTCGGCAGCTTTGACATTAACGACGTCATACCGAACTCATTGGGTGCGGCAGTCGGATTCGGGGCGTACAAACTTGGCTTTCGTACAAAAAACAACTGGAGAAATATTGCCACTACGGGTATTTTCAGTGTTGTCTTGATGCTTGGGGTGTGGGGGGTCTTCGGGATGCTTGACCAAGTGTTCACCAAAGAAATGGGCCCCTTTGTGGCGATAAACGAATTGAAGGATAGTACCGGGAATCCATCAACGGGAACCAAACAGTCCAGTCTTAAGATTGGCGGTCAAGACGTGGAACCCAAATATAATGTGTATAGCATCGAAGGTAAAAACAAGGAAACGTACACGTATACGTTAGGCAATAAGAAGGAGTTGTATCTTTTCTTGAATTATGGAATTCCCGATCAAAAGGATTTCCAGGGCAGCATCAAGCTTACCGTTGATGGACATGAGTTCCTGTCCGTATCTGCAGAAGATCAACGCCATGAACCGGATACGAGCTTAATTTTTCTCCCACAAGCAAATGAGCTTACGATAACCATTGAGGGGAATGAAACCCTATGGGATGTTGGATTTAAAGAGATGGTATATACCTGGAATTGAGCATTTAGGGAAGGAGGTATGGACATGGAAATTTTAAAAATCGAGCATCTGTCTAAAGAATACGGCACAGGCGAATCGGCGGTGAAGGCGCTTGACGATGTTTCTTTTTCGGTCCAAAAGGGCGAATTCGTGGCGATTATCGGCCCGTCCGGCTCGGGGAAATCGACGCTACTTCATATGCTGGGCGGTGTGGATCGGCCGACTGGCGGTAAAGTTTATGTTCAGGATACGGACATGTATGCCTTGAACGAGACGCAGCTGGCCATCTTCAGGCGCAGGCAAATCGGCCTGATCTACCAGTTTTTCAATCTGATTCCCGTCCTGACGGTAGAAGAGAATATTACGTTGCCGCTCTTGCTAGATAAACAAAAGGTAGATCAAAAGCAGTTGAATGGTCTTGTGAATACGTTGAATTTGCAGCATCGATTAAACCACCTGCCGAATCAGCTATCCGGCGGACAGCAGCAACGGGTCTCGATCGGCAGAGCACTCATCGGCAATCCTGCCATTATGCTGGCTGACGAACCGACCGGGAATCTGGACAGCAAGAATAGCAGCGAGATCATCGACTTATTAAAAATGCTGAATAAGACCTATCATCAGACGCTGATCGTTATCACGCACGACGAACGGATCGCCTTGCAAGCCGACAGGATCATTTCGATTGAAGACGGGAGGATTGCTAAAGACGAGGTGATCCGACGATGAATATTGTCAACACATTAACCATCCGGCATCTGAAGCAGAACAAGAGAAGAACGCTCGTAACCATCATCGGCGTCATCATTTCGGTTGCCATGGTGACCGCTGTCGCTACGCTTGTTTTTTCTTTTTCGGATTTAATGATCAGGCAAGCCATCGCAGATACAGGGGAGTGGCATGTCCAATATCAAGATGTAACCAAGGAACAGCTTGCGGCGATACAGGGCGATGACGCAACCAAAACCGTTGCGATCTCAAGAGACCTTGGCTATGCCCCATTAGAAGGGGGGCAAAATCCCAATAAACCGTATTTGTTCATCAAGGAATATGATGCGCAGGGTTTCGCGCAATTTCCGATTGACCTAAGCAAGGGGCGTCTTCCGCATACGGACAAGGAAGTCGTTATCTCCGAGCCCATTGCAACGAACGCCAAAGTGAAGTACGAAATCGGCGATCGTCTAACCCTTCGTGTCGGCGAACGATTCGAACAAGGGGGCGATCATCCCTTGGATCAGACCGAACCGCTGCGTAGGGAAGACGGCACATTGACCGAGACGTTGCAGCATATCAAGACAAGGGATTATACGGTGGTTGGCTTCATCAAGCGTCCCGTATGGGAAACGGCTTGGGCCCCGGGCTATACGATCATTAGCTATGTCGATGACAATATCATCGGGGCAAACGATCGAGTCGATGCGGCGGTGGTCTTGCAGAAAGTCAATCCGTCCTTGTTCGCTCATGCAGAGGATTTGGCTAAGCAAAACCAAATTGAAACGGTCCAATATAATAACGGATTGCTACGTTATTACGGCTTGTCCAAAAGCGAAGCCTCGTACAGCATGATGTTCTCCTTATCGGCCATTATTATGGGGGTTATTCTGATTGGCTCGGTTTCGCTCATCTATAACGCTTTTGCGATATCCGTCTCGGAACGTTTCCGCCATTTAGGGATGCTCGCGAGCGTGGGGGCTACGAAAAGGCAGAAGCGAAATTCAGTGCTTTTTGAAGGTATCGTCATTGGCTTGATCAGCATTCCCATTGGCATCCTATGCGGTATTGCCGGGATCGGGATCACTTTTTGGTTCATGAACGCGATGATTGAAGGGGCATTATGGACCAGTGAAAAGCTGAGGCTCATCGTCACGCCGTTATCACTCTTGATTGCTTGTCTTGTTTCGATGCTGACGATTTTCGTTTCGACGTATCTCCCGGCGATCAAAGCATCCAAGGTATCTGCTATGGACGCGATTCGACAAACTGCCGACGTAAAGCTTACGGCAAAAGCAGTGAAAACGTCGAAGTTCATTCGCAAGTTCTTCGGGATCGAAGCGGAAATCGGGCTGAAAAACTTAAAAAGGAACAAACGGAGATATCATGCCATCGTATTTTCGCTTGTCATCAGCATCGTTTTGTTTTTGACGGTATCATTTTTTACGGCCGGCATGACACAATCCCTGGAACTGTCACGGGAAGGCGTCAATTACGATATTGAAGTGTCGTACAGCAATGGAAAAAGAATAGATGAAGGGTTGATGCGATCGATTGTATCCCTGGATGGCGTCACTGAATACAACGTGATTCAAGAGTTATATGGGAACGCTTGGGTCGATGCAGCGATTATCGCCGATGAATTGCAAGAGAAGGTTAAGAAGGATAAGAGTATGCTGCAAGACGGGAAATACCCTTACGATATTAAAGTTCATGCATTGAACGATTCGAGTCTGCAAGCCTATGCCAAAGAGGTTGGCGTAGATTACGAACAGCTTACGGATCCGGATCATCCCGCCGCGATCGTGATGGATACGATTCATTACAAAGATATGGGCACGGGGAAATATGTTCAGACGAAGGCCATTTATACGAATGTCGGTCAAAGTATCGAGCTAACGAACTTCTATAAAGAGAATAGGGAAGAAACGAAGGCAAACAAAGTGATCGTTGCCGCATTGACGGATCAAGCCCCTATGGGGATGAACCCGACAGGCGTAGGCGGGTTAAATATGATCGTGTCGGAACGTGTCATGAATCGACTGGCAGACGACGAGGATCTAGTTAACGTTTCGACGTACCTCCACTTGAAAAGTACGGAACCGATGAGAACGCAGCAGGAAATTGAAGAGATGCATGAGACCAATCTGAATGTCTACAATGTATATCAATCCAGAAAAAGCGAAGAACAACAGATTCTATTGATGTCCGTCTTTTCTTACGGTTTTATAGTATTAATCTCTGCGATTTCCATTGCGAACATTTTTAATACGATCTCGACGGGGGTGTCTCTTCGTAAACGAGAATTTGCGATGCTGAAATCCGTAGGCTTGACTCCAAAAGGCTTTGCGAAAATGATGAACTATGAAAGTATTTTTTATGGGGTCAAATCGCTGTTGTTCGGGCTTCCCATTAGTTTCGTCGTGATGTATCTGACCTATAGAGCATTTTCGAACAAATTCAGCTACGGGTTCACCCTCCCTTGGATGAGCATTCTGTCTGTCATTGTCGCCGTATTTGTCATTGTCAGTTCCGCGATTGTTTATTCCGGCGCGAAAGTAAAAAAGGAAAATATTATTGATGCATTAAAGCAAGAGAATATATGATAGCCATCGGCCCTGACTTGGTTGAAGTCAGGGCTGGTTGTGCCAGCCCCTCTTTCATTTCTTTTTCTCCAACTCCGCCTTTAATCTTGCATTCTCTTCCAACAGCTTTTGAACATCCGGGACATCTTTGCCGGAAACCCAGCCATACCAAATTGTCCTTGAAAAATTGCTCGATTCCAGCAGGAATATGGCCGGCTTGAAGTACGGCTTCAACAGAGGTATGTCTATCAGAATCATATGAATTTCTTTATAAAAAAACACTCCTTTCATATGCCTCTCACTTATAGTGGAGTTTGGTAGAAACATTTCCATAAAAAACTGATCAAGCAATGAGAACTAAAGCCTTTTAAAAAATAATTTTCATATATTACGATTCCCCCTTACTACAATGGGTAGGGTATGTTGTGTATTCTGGCAACAGCGGGGTTTTTCTTTCTCCAGTATCTAGATGAAGATCTTTATTTTTGAGTGGTGAACGTAAAGCCGATAATATTCGTCAGTGCATAATATTCGAAATTCTATTTTTTTTGTTCCTTGCAATCTATTACACTTGGAACTATACAGCATATAATATTATGATTATACTTGCTAGTTGTATGCTGGTTTACTATGGAATCAAATTTTATAGATCGTGCTATCATATTATATTCTGTGTATTCTTATCAGTGATTATGGCTATTTTATGGACGGTATTTGGCTATACTAGACTATTTAAGGATTATGGGCTATTAACAAGTGTAATCTTTGGATTGATTGGGCTTTTTTTTCATCTAATTGGTTTGATAAGGCATGATCTTTACACGAATGAAGGGGTTAAGAATAAAAAAGAACGGAAAGAAAGAATAAACGAGGTAATCGATATAATTGAAGATGCAATTCAAGACCTTCAAGAAGATATTGAGCGTTATGAAACGGTAGTTAAAAAACTTGAGCAATTAGAAGCTAATGAAAGGAAAGAAGTAGAGTCTAATTTTTTACAATCATTGGTTGAAAACTGCGATATCGAAGACGCGAGGGATTTATTAGAAGATTTTAAGATAGACTTAGAAGATTATATGAGTAAATTATCTAATTCCAAAAGAAAGTCCTTAGAAGAAAAATACAGTGTTCTTGATGATATTATTGAGGCATTAGATGTCTACGAAGATGATAGGATTCAAGAATATATTGATCGATTAGAATATTGCATTCAAGAATTAGAATATACAACTAATTGACCGTTATAAGCGGTCTTTTTTTGTATTTTTGATATTATAAAATTCAGAATTCATTGTATAAGTAGGAAGTAAGAATATATGAAACAACTTAATTTATTAAAAAAGATGGACAGGCTATCTAACATGCGTCATCATTGAGTCAGATAGCTCAAGGAAAGAATTGTTTTGCTTCTTTAACAAAAAATCGCTGGAATTTGCTTTAAGTTTTTGAATCATGGTTGCTACGACTTGTCTGGTAATCGGAGTCGTACGGTCATACCTAGTTTACCCGCTAGTACTATAATCATAAAAGAATAAAGGCAAGGCATGAGCCCGGTACAATACCGGGCCCATGCCCAAGAAAGCTGCCTAATGAAATAACTTGTCTAACTTTTGGGTGTCACTTCAAGGGCATCGGCTGTTGTTTATATTCTTTTACTTAATCAATCATTTTTTGACATGAAACTTATAGAACTACAAGTTTCAAAAAGTAATAAAATTACCTATAAATATACATTTTAAAGAATTATTTAGGCACTAATATTTTGGTTATGTGCCACTTCACCCTTATGGGAAACATAACTATGTGCTATCATTCCTAACATTATTACAAACATACCGCACCAAGATAAAATAGAAGGAAATGAAGAATGTAATAAAACTAATTCTCCGATAACAGCAAACAGTACCTCCATGGATTGTGTCGCTTCCACAGTAGCTAATTTTTGCATATCTCCTTTAACTATATCAGTTGCTTTAAAAAATAAAATAGTTGCAATTACACCTGAACAAATAGCAACTAAGATAGATTGCATAGCTTGTTCTTTACTAGGTACTCCTGTTGTAAAAAGACCATACAAGGATAGTAAAAACCAGAATGGTAAGCTAGCTAATGTCATTCCAAGTACACGTTGATAAGCATCCAAACGATCTCCACAAACCTCCATCATCTTACGATTACCGAGCGGGTAAGCAAAAGAAGCCACAATAACAGGGATAATACCTAACAAAATATCTTTTACGTCAAGCGATTTTGCTTGTTCCATTTGCATAAGGAAAATACCAAGAAGAATAATCAATGACATTCCCATACCCTTCATTGGGATTTTTCCTCTTTTCTTAAGAATTCCATCTGGTGTTTGAATGGCTTGAATAAAAAGAGGAGCTAACAAAGATCCTGATATAATAGTAATTTGCCATGTCCCAGCAATTATCCATCCTGGTGCATGTGCAGCGGCAAAGCATAATGGAGCATAAAATAGACCAAAACCTACGAAACTCCATAAAAACCATGCTCTTAAATCCTCTCTCATAACTTGTAATAATACTTTTAATTTTTTCCTACTCATAACAAGAAGTAAAAGGAATGGAAGCATGAAAATAAACCTTAATGAGGCACTCCATATCCAGCTACCACCTGATAATTCCATTGCTCGATTCAATATAAATGTGAAAGCAAAAAAGAAAGCAGCACATATACCTAAAATAATAGGGCGCAAATTTCTCACCTCAATCTGTCTCATAAGTCAGCAATTTCCCCAGACTTAACCAGTTTTGTTCTACAAGATGTGCTGTTGTTTCTTTATCTTTATTTTTGCACGCTTCTATAATTTGCTGATGTTGTTCTACTGATTTTAAACCATTTATAGAAGTGAACTGAGAAATTTCGAGGCGTTGAATCTTAAATATACTTCGTTCTAACGCACGAATGATTTCAGGATTTCCCGCCACATCTAAAAAAACATTGTGGAATAACTCATCAGCTTCAATTGCTTTTATAATATCTTTTTTCTCAATAGATAGTAGTAAGGCTTTATTACTGAACTCTAATTCTTGAATATCTGCCTCTTTGAGTAATGGTACTGCTAAACGAGCAGCTAATGAATGTAAAGCTGCTACTACAGTAAATGCGTGTTTCGCCTCCTCAAGATTTAATGGTGCAACACGAGTAACTGAACCAGGAATAGATTCAACAAGTCCTTCATCTTCAAGACGTTTTAAAGCTTCTCTAACCGGAGTACGGCTAATTCCGAATTCTTCTGCTAACTCTTGGTCATTTAAGCGTTGCTCCGGTTGCATCTCTAATGTAACGATTGCTTTTTTCAGAGTTAGATATACTTCATCTCTAAATGACATACGTTTAATGGGTTTAATAATATCTTTTTTCATAAAACCAATATATCGGATATTGGTTTTATGTTCAACTGTAATTTTTCAATGAAATACATTCAATTAACAAGTTCTAAAAACAGACGTTTATGGAACATACATGATCGGATGCCTGTAATCCATAAGCGAGAAGACGAAGCATTGTGGTTAGATAGAGAGGTGCAAGAAGGGAATTGTTGGAATCTTTATTATTGCCGTAATGATGAAAGGCAAATGAAAGTATATTCTGTTTCGAAAATGGTTGGTAATGTTAGATATGATATTTATCAAGACCTAACTTTATAGAATCGATTAAAATAAGCTGCTTGACATATTGTACATAACTAATATGTTAAGTAGCTTATTTTCTTAAATAGGGATATGTAAGTAGAATACATTCTTTTGTGTTTTACAGAATATTACATTTGACTTATAATCGTGTAATGAGAACAAAGAAGAGGGAGCTATATTAATTAGCTACGGAAATTGGTACCGGCATATCGGCTTATATTTATGGGGAGAGATGGTGCGGCTAATCAGAGGCGTTATGCAAAAGAAGATAATAGTTGGTTGAATCTATCACGCTCCTCCAAAAAAGGGCAATGGCCGCTGTATTGGAATGGAACTAATCGCGAATTTTTAATCAACTTATTTGTTTCCTGAGCTTGGGTAAACGGAACGACTTTATCATGAATTCCATGAATAATTAATGTGGGCACATCGATCTGTCCAAGATCGTTGTAAACATTCTCGTCTCTTAGCGTGACCATAATGGCGGAAGTCGACCAATTCGCAGCTTGTAAACCCATTAGAAAGAACCATTCGGATTTCGGTTCAGAAATGTACTGAAAGAAAAAAATCCCCGTTTGGTTTTGCAGCATTTTCGGACGGTCATTGTTTGTTTCTTCGATGATTTTATTCGTAAATTCTTTTGGAACGCTTGATGGAGACGCAGCGTCGATCAGGACGAGTTTAGATACCCCGTACCCTTTGTAACGAGCCATATAACGAATCGAGATCGCGCCTCCGGTAGAGTGTCCTGCCAGTGTTATGTTTTTTAGCTGTAACGCTTCGATGACCATACGAAGATCATCTGCTAATCTGTCAAAACCGTAACCGTCGAATGGTTTATCCGAATTGCCGTATCCTCTCCAGTCCATTCCGATACAACGATATCCGAGCTTAGGAAGGAAATTGAACTGATATTCGAACTGGTTATGGTTTAGCGGCCATCCATGAATAAAAAGTATCGTTTTATTTCCCTTCGGATTGATGTCCTCTATAAATACTTTTACGCCCGGTTCCACAGTAACGAAGTATCCCAAGTGTATCACCTCAATTTTAAAAAATGTACTTCCCCATTAAGATATTCGCCCTAGGTAAGGTGAATGCCTAATTTCTGCGTCAAATTGGGTTTAGATAGTGCGTAGAGATTTCTGAGGAATAGCTTGAGTGAAACAATTTCTTCAGATCATTGAGCTAACGGGACACGAGAGCACAATGACAGCAGGCTGCCAGCATTTTCTCAGGCAGTCTGTTCAACTAAAGGGCAGGTTTGTTTGGAAAGGAAATTTTATCCGTGGCGAATGAAATGGTATACACCACTGTAATAGCCGAACTCTTGAAAGCAATACCTGCACTCAAGCTACTCTACGATGATAATTCGGATTTGTGGCTCGATGAATATCTGCCCTACTTGGATGAATCAAGGTATTTGAGGTTTTGTTTTGTCTGATTAATGTTTCTATTATAATAGAGATAAATAGTATCATACGAAACTATCTATCCTCTATTTATTATAGTCTATTTAAATGATATTCCTGATTGTATAGCTAAGATTTAACCTTGAGAAAGACATAGTGTATGTGGAAGTAAATTGCTATGGAATAAAAGAGTAGCCAATTACAGAAGAGAGAATAGAAGTAGTCATTAAAATGACTTTATTATTAGTTAACACCAGGAGATAATGTGGGTCAAAGGAGAGATGAGTGTGGGGAATTTTAAGTTGTATATAGACATACATAGATGCTATCATTATTGTATAAATATGGAAAAGGGGAGAGGACGTGCTAAGGCTAGATGAGGTCCTTCAAAGAATCAAAGATGATATGATTAAGACATTAGAAGATACAATGCCAGAACATTTATCTAAAAATAAAGATTTATTTGATTCCTATTTTGAAGTATTAAAATCAGTAGAACAATTAATCGAAACAAAAAAGAAAAACATGTCTAATTGGAGTAATCATTTAGATGAAGGTGGAGAAAAGAGATCGATTTCTACAGATGCGGAAATACTAATCACTAATAAACCAGACAAATTAGGGGATGTGAAACAAGAGGATACTATTAATTCTTCTGAATCATCTTTATTCGAAAATATTGATAATCAGATAGAAACAATTGAAAAGCCAATGTATCTCTTTGAACGAAAAATTTTAGGAGGATATCTTCCAAAAATTGATGCAATTGTTCCAGAGGGAATCGTAAGAAGATTGGGGCTTGAACACCACGATTATGTTTATGCGACTGAGGTGGCCTCTTTTCATCATTTTAAAAAATATCATTATGAACTTGCTAAAAAAGCAGATATTGTAATTCCAATCGATCGGGTTGAATATAAATATTGTCCGATTGAATCGGATGGATCACTTTTGGTTGTTCGAAAAAGCTTAGAAACCGATTTAGATATACGAATCGATGGGGTTCCACAATCTATTCGCATACCTGATTTTGAAATATCGAGAATTAAACCACCTCTAAGCGAAGGGGATATTATTGATATTGCATTTCCTGATGAAAAGCCAGAATTGTGTAGAATAACATATATCCATCGAGTTGAGCATTTAGAAATAGACCAGAAGAGTAACAAATTTCAAAAAAAAAAAGGACATTCAATTTACTAAAGATCTAAAATCAGTTGAATTAAATTTAGAAGGAAAGCACGTACTTATTGTTGGGAACGATCCTAATAAGGTGCACTATAAAGAAAAAATTGAATCGAGAGGGGGCATTTTTTTATCGGTTGATGATAAAGATTCAATAGCATCCATTGAAGCTTGTGTCAAAAAAGCCGATGTTGTTATCTTGCTTTTGGCTAGGTTAGGACATATCCTAATGAAACAAGTAAAAAAACTTTGTAAAGAGTGGAATGTTCCTTTCGAAACAACATTTAACATCGGTGCAGATAAAATTACTCAGATCGTGTCCGAAGCCCTTATTAGTAAATGAGGGATTTAAATTCTATATTTGGGTCCCACCACATCGCCTCAACTTAAAATAATTTAGTACCCCTAAAACGAAAAATACGCTATTCTTTCCGTAGATTCATAGGAGAGGATGGCGTTTTTTATAGAAATCTTAGACGAGCTACAGCTTTTTTCTCAAGAACTCCAGCGTTGCTTAGTGCCTGAAGCTCTTGAAGAGCTTGCCAGAGAAGCTGGTTTTACAAACGGAAAAGTAAAGTATCAGTCTCAGAAGTTAGTTACACGAACGGTTGTTATATTCCGTGAGATGAGAAAAATGAAGATACCCTTAAAGCATGCTAAAAGTTCTTTGTGGCTATTATCAGGATGGTTTATTGGTTAGTTTATAGAAGCAACTGGCATCTTTATACCGATCTATCCAGAAACGAACCCTAGAAACCCCATAGCTGATCAGTTTAATTCCATTTTATGTGAATAATGTGACGGTATAGAGCAGCAACTCTGTGACTCCCCTTTTAACATACGATGTTTTTCTTGAAGAAAAGAAATCGTCTTCTGTACAACAAGATAACCGTTTGTGGTTATTTGTTAATGATAAATTGATTGGTATAGTATCGTATTATTGGGAGCGTCAGGCTTCGAATTGGTTAGAAGCTTTATTGGAACGGTGGATATGGATCTCTATCACGTAAAGAAGGCAAGACGCCCAGAGAGATCTTTGAAGCCCAAGGGTTCAAAGATCTCTCTGAGAATGAAGCGTGTGGAGCAAAGTGCGGACCGTTGGAAGAAGACTTATGAGAGGGAAGGAATTATTGGCCTCACGGATTCCCGAAAAGAAACAGTAGGAAGGCCGCTTAAACGAGAGATGTCACACGAAGAGATCATCGCTGAGCAAGATCCACGAATCAAGCTTCTGGAGTCCCAGCTTGAACTGCTAAAATAAGCAGATACGAAAGAAAGGTGGATGGTAGCCAAACCCCTTCGACCAAAAGCTCTCTGATTAATTCTCCAGCCTCTGCATCAAGTCGAGCCCTCTCTTTGCGGGCATCTGCGGCTTTTAAATAGTTGTAATAGCCTGAACGTGAGACGTTAAGCAATTCACATTGGTAACGCGTCATACGCTTAAATTGGCGGCGTTCAGTGGCTTTTCTGTAGCTGCGTCTGCAAGGGTGTGTGTGGAATCCATGAGCAACGTCTTGGATTTGATAAGACCTTTTCGATGCATTGACGAACAACGGCTTTGAGTACCTGAGTCGACATGGCAAAGACGCCGCTCGATCATTGAACATAAGAATGCCGAAATGAAAGGTTTTCGGAATGGACCGGGCTAGATACCACGGTCTTATTCGAATGCGAATACAGTCAGTGCTAACAGCGTTTGTAGTGAATGCCAAACGAATGACAAAGCTAATAAGTAAAATGCAGCCCGTGTCCTAACCGGATACGCGCTGCATTTTTAATGTACACCTATGAGGCCCCCTTCACCGAAGAGCCCTTCTCAAAATACAAGGCTTTTGCAGTACTCTCCACAGACTAAACACCTTTTTTCTAAGTGTCTAGTCTATGGAACTAGTTTAAAGCGACCGTCTTTTCTTGATTTTAACATAACGCAGAAGACTCTCACTTCTAGATTTAATGTAAGAAAGGTTTATACTTGATATTGTGGTCGCTCACAAAACCAAAGTGTACCAATCCACTTTTCACCACTCTGTAAAATTTTTGATCCATGTAACGATCGTAGGTCAGGAATGGATGTATCTGGTTGGCAGTTTTCAAAAACTAATAACGTTCCAGTTGTAGGAGAAACTTCGATTTTTAAATTCGGAAAATATGTTTCTCCTCCAGACACAACATCATTCAAATAAAGGATCGCAGTATATAACCGTTGACCTGAATGCTCGAGAAATGTTTTGTTTGCTTCTTGCGAATCATAACAATCCAAATGAGCCTCAAATTTCCCGCCTGCTCCATAATGAGCAACTTGTAATTTTTCCGCGTAGTGAATTGGTTGCTCAACAATTTCTGCGATTTGCTTACATATGCTTTGTACAACTTCATTGTAATTATGGCAAAACCAAGCCAATTCTGAAATCCTTACATGAGAAACTTCTAACCCGGATTGACCGACCACGGTTGCCGGTGTTAACTGGCCACGTGCTAAATTAATCAAGGATTGACAAGCTTCTGAAGAGATCAACGAAGGATAGCACCCGATAAACGGTTGTTGATTCAGTAGCTGTGTAGGTTCTTGCATAGAAATTCATCTCCCAACATGTAAATTTAGTTAAGTTAATTTATGTATAGGACTTTTTTTGGTGATATTTCGCTCCTCCACGCATACATATTTTTCACCCTTATATATCACTTCACTAGCGTGTTTTGCAGAATTTCGCAAGAAACACGTAGGAGCTTCTTCTTCTATTTCCGAATTCCTACCAGCAAAAAAAGCCTGTTGCAGTGGCTTTTCTTTAGCTGCGTCTACAAGGGTGTGTATCTGTATCCAAAGTATCTAGAGTAAACTGTATTTTCTCTGCTTCTGCATTCATAATATGCGCCAATCAAGTTCTTCACTTAATTCACCGACAGCCTCTTGAACTTAACTGTTTGCGGTAGAGAGACAATATAGTGTGTAAGCTGCTACTCAGGAGGGCCGGTGATCAACAGGCGTTTCATACGATGTATGATGCCACTATCAGGACGTCTACCGGACAGTCTCCTTTCTGGTGGATCATCAGCAGGATCGGGAAGATGTCATGAATGAGATCTATATGCAAATGTGGACCTCACTTGCTAACTACGATACGAACCGTCCTTTCCAATTCTGGCTACACGGCTTGGTAATCCATCAAGTGCAGAGATTTCGGGTCAAGAGTTGGAAGAAATTCTGAATTTTTGAACGCATCCGTATCTTCACTCGGGAAGAGTCTTATTGGGATCAAGATACTAGTTGATGGATGGGATGAACCAGGAGATATCGCAGTCAATACGAAAACTAACCGACAAACAGCGGACAGTGTTATCTTCCGCTTTTTTCACGACTATCTCTTGTAGAAATTGCGACTTTGCTCGATATTCCGTTGGGTACAGTCAAGTCCAGATATTATGCTGGCCTCCAGACGCTTCGAAAAAACTTAAGGGATCTCCCCACGGAAAGGATGGAAAAGATCAATGACTATTGAACGCAAAATCCGTGAACATCGACACAAAGAAGCAGAAACTATGGAGTGTCCTCCAGCCATTTCCAAACGAATAGAACGATCCTATTCTCAATATTTACAACAAAAAAGGAGCAAAGTAACATGAGAAAACGATTAATTGGTGGAATAGTTGCTGCTTCGATTTTGATTCCAACCGCAGCAGCATTTGCGATTGACATGCTTACTAGAACACCAATGACTGCAAGGGTACACTCAAGATTGAAACAAGTATGATTAGTAGGAGCGTCTGTTACCTCTTACAGATACTGCTACAATTTGCAGTACCAATTTCTATTGACATTGTAGGAAAGGGCACTAGAAAGAAGGGGAGTAGCTTGAATACAGATGTCATTATGGTTATAGTCCTTAATCCTAAAGATAAGAAAATCACAATAGTCTCTATTCCACGTGATACAAAGGTAAAAATACAAGATATGAGTGTTCTATAAAGTTAACTCTGTTATGATAGAGTAGAAATTGCCCGTATTAAGGGGAACAAGAAAAAAGATATCACAACTACGGGATCTGATTTACTGAAAAAGACTTTACAAGATTTATTAGGGATACCAATTTACCACTATGTTTTGGTGGATTTTGAGGGATTCCAAAGAATTATAGATCAAGTAAATGGTATTGATATCGTAGTTGATAAGCGAATAAACTATACTGATCCCTCAGATGGAACCAATATAAACTCACAACCAGGAAACCATCATTTGGATGGGAAATAAGCGTTAGATTTTGTAAGGCACCCGGCATGATGCTCTAGGATTAAATTACTTTTCTAATGGCATGGATAGGAATAAACGAAAGAAGTAGTAAAGGTACTTATTAATAAAATGGCTCTGTTAAACTTTACTATTGAAATTTATATAAATAATTAAGGGAAACCTATTTATCAAGGGTTTCCCTTATTCTTGCAGATAGTTTAAGTTCAAAATTTCACAATCCTTTTAAAGTCTCTTTATTAATTAATTAATTAATTCTGTACCATATGAGTTGTCAATTGCACAAAGCCATTCGCCTTGTCGATTTTTCTTAAACACATATGTTGCCCTTCTATCTATTGAATATTCCGAATCCTCTTTATCAGCATCAAGTAGCGTTTGGGATAAAACTAAAGCGGTATCTCCTGCTTCTAAAATAATCATTTCCCCTTGTGTTGGTACAATACTGTTATTAAAGTATTTTGCAATTGCAATAAATGCTTTTTTGATTTCCTCTTTGCCTCGTGCAATCATTTCAGGTTTTACAACTAAAATTGCATCATCTGTATAGTAATTCATCAATGTATCAAAATCTTCTTGCTTTATTGCAAGGTCACACTTTTTAATTAGCTCTTTTAATTCATGTTCCATAAAGTATTCCTCCCCTAAATAGTATATTAGATAAATTTTACATCATAAATATCTATTGAACTACCTTTCTATTAATTCTTCTGTTTGTGTGCTAATCTGACCCTTTGAATAGGGACTACACATTGAATGTTGACAATCGTAGGCTATCATAAGTATCTGTCATTTCAAATACAAATGATGTTAGCAGAAATTCATTAATATGCTGTATGTGCTTTCATTATAATCCGGATCTAATCCGATTCGAGCTGGCAAGCGATAACCTTGAATGGGAACGCGGGGACGTTATTGTAAACCGTTTTTCTTTTTCGATAGTCCTGAATTTAAAAGACTAAAAGTGGAAATACCACGTAACACATAAGATCTTTTTCTTATGTGTTTTTTAATGCAGGAGGTATTTTAAAAATATTTCTTCTAATATTGTTGCTTGAAGCATAGGGCACAACCCTTTTTTTGTATGGTTGTTCGTCACTTCCAAGAAATCAAACAAGAAAGGGAGTTCTTTGTCAATCGCGGAATTTTCGCGTTATTCTCATGAGTCTCAAGCGGTTGCACCGAATTTTATAATGCGAAAGTTGAGTTCACAATTAAAACTCTAAATAATTTTTTTCAGCTTGCAACATTTTTAACTGCTCATTTGTATTTAGGATAGAAGTTCACATTCAAAACAAATCATACAAAGAAAGGACTGTTTTAAAAATGAAAAAAATACTTGTCGGTTTATGTGCTGCAACAATGATGTCAGTTCCTGCTTTTGCCGCTGAGCCAAGCAATGTATTCTCTCCGAAACACACTTCTGTAGTGACGCAGATATCTCCTGTAGCGCAGTATACTCTTACAATCAATAACAAGACGGTGGGGCTTGGAACTGAAAAAATTGTTGTAATGGAAGACCAAATTATGGTTCCGCTCAAAATTACGTCAGAAGCACTTGGATTCACCTTGACGTTGGATGAACAGAAGCAAACCATCCATATGGATAATGGTACCATGCAAACCGATTTAAGCATGGGTAATGCTACCTATTTTGCATACAGCAGCAAAGCGATCGGAATGACAGCACCTCTAAGCTTGGGCGTGGCTCCGGCAATCATTGAAGGATCAATTTATGTGCCTGTTGACCTCTACAAGGTATTATTGACTGATCCGAATTGTGTTAGTATAAAAGATCGTGTTATCAACATATCAAACGACTCGATGAAACCGAAAAAACCAGCTTCCATCGGACTACCCAACCCTTTGGTAAACTACAGCACGTTGGATGAAGCTCGAAAAGCGGTAGGATTTACGTTCGCGGTACCTGAAACCCTGCCTGATGGTTATCAAATGAAAGAGATTATCGTGATAAGTAACAATCTGGCGAAAATTTCTTATTTGAATGGTGACAATCAAATTACATACCGCACTGCCAAGGGAAATGCTGACATCAGCGGTGATTATAATGTTTATGATAAAGTTAAAACGATTCCTGTTGGAAATACCCAAATTACTGTAAAAGGTAAAGGTGACAGTATCAATCTTGCTACATGGACAAAGGACGGAACAAGCTTCTCTCTATCCTTTGACGTACCTGTCAATGAGAAAACACTATCAACAATCATTGACGGGATCAAATAATAAGTTTATCTAATGAGAAAGGAGCTTTGGGTGATACTCTTTGCTCCTTTCTTAGATTCCATAGATTTTATACTTGTAGGCGAAAGGAGTGTAAGCAAGGTGCCCGATGTTTCATTGTGTACGGATGAGACAGTCGCACACGCATTGAAATTCTACGGCAATACGATAGTAAGATTATCTTATTCGTATTTACATAATCTTTCTGATGCAGAGGATGTTCTGCAGGATACTTTGCTCAGTTTGATGAGGAATAAGCCTGCTTTTTCCAGTCCTGAACATGAAAAAGCTTGGCTGATGCGCGTCGCTATCAACCTATGTAAAAATAAACTAAAATCTTCATGGTTTAAAACCATTGCAATTCCCGAAAATCTTCAAATAGAAAGTATTACGGAAAAAGAATCAGAGGTGTTGGAAGCAGTTCATACTCTGCCGGTAAAGTACCGCGAAGTCGTCCACCTCTATTATTACGAGGGTTATTCCACATTTGAAATATCTTCTCTTCTCCAAAAGAAAGAATCTACGGTACGTTCCCTTCTGTATAGGGCAAGAGATATGCTCAAAAAAAACCTGAAAGGAGCATATGATTTTGAAGAATAAATATCGTTCCGCAATGGAAAAAATCGAAGTTACTCCTCAAATGGAGGAAAGAATTCTAAGTAATGTGTCAAAGAAAAGAGAAGCGAGTACCGTGATAAAAAAACAACAATACCTCAAATGGATCAGGCCTGCGAGCACTATTGCTGCCTGTTGTGCCGTTATACTTGGTGGTATGGCCATTTATCCATCATTGATAAATAACAACGGGGGCAATAAACAGATTCAAACATCTCCACATGCAGACAATGAGAAGGGAATGAGCGCACAAACGGGAACGAATCGGGTTTTCGTTACTAGCCCGATTGAGAATATGAAAGGGATTGACGAGCTTAAAAAAGCTGTTCCCTTTGAACTGTTTGTACCGCGAAAAATCCCAACCGGGTATAAAATAGATAACTTTTCAGTTATTTCAGGAAAACTAGCACAAATTATTTATTCTGACGGAAGTAAAAAAATCACATATAGAGTAGCAAAGGGAGCAGAGGATATCAGTGGTGACTATACATCCTATGAAGAAACCGATGTTGTAAAAAATGGCGATATTGAGGTAACACTCAAGGGAAGTAACTCGCTTATCAATCTCGCCACGTGGATAAAGGATGATTGTTCCTACTCCTTGTCTTTTTCAAGAGGAATAGAAAAAAATGCAGTGATTTTGATTATAGAAAGTATGGAAAAAGCATGACCGATGCGAAAAGAAATCCTACTGCTAGGACGTTTGCATATACAAAAAGCCGATTTTTTCCTACGCTAAGGTATTTTGAACAGCAATAAAGCCGGTATTCACTGCGCAAAGGTGTAACCGACTTTATTGCTATCCAAGGTAGGGGATAAAGAAGTTCCATATGCGATCATTAGGAGCAAACATATACCAGTTCAAAGATTAATGATTTCTCCTAACCAAAGCTCTCAAATATTAATACCGTTTAATGAGAAAGTTACACCAGATCATCTAGAACTAATGGAATTCTATAGAAGTCAGGCTGAAGGGGTACCGATAAATAAAATAAGCATCTACCTATCGTTATTACATTTTGATTGCTACAATTGCCAAAAATACTGTTCTATTAGATCTAATAACTGGTAAACCTAAGGTTACATTGAAAAAAGAAGAAAATAATAAAAAAATAAGAGTCCTTATCGTAGGAATGATTTAGATCGTTATCTCCAACGGATTTGGGAGAATTAATAGAAAAGCCAATTGTAATTCCTAATAAATGTATTAGGGATTATATCTGGTGATTTAACTTTTTCATTCGTTCATTACATAAACAAGTTGATAAGACCACTTTAAGTCATCTGTTTCCTTTGTATAAATGTAAAAAAATAGGCCACATAAAGTTAAACGCTTCTACAGAAATTATTTATGTCAAAAGCACAAATGTATTCATTCTATTTCCTAAGGAGTGTTGAAATGACTACTGCTGTAATTACCCGACCAGTAATTAAAATAGGCTCAAAAGGTCCAGAAGTAGCTAAGATTCAAACAGCACTTCAAAATGCAGGATTCTCACCAGGACGCATTGATTCAGTTTTTGGCTTAAAAACAGATCAGGCTGTAAGATATCTTCAAATAGACCATCATCTAAAGGTGGATGGGATAGTCGGAAAGGACACATGGGCTTTGTTACAGAAATATTCCAAACCGACTCAAGGAGTAGCAGTTAACACTATTCCTCAAGTAAAAAAGTATAAGATTCAGCAAGGTGACAGCCTCTGGCTTATAGCTAAAAAATATAATGTGGATGTTGAGGAGATTAAAAAAGCAAATCCAAATATTAACGAAAAAAATCTTCAAATTGGACAAGAGCTCAATATACCTAATGCCAGTGGGGAGGGCGGACTAACACCACTGCCCGACTCATCACCAAGCGGTGATAGATTTAAAACAGCCTGGAAATTTTTTAAATCAGAAGGATTCTCAGATGGAGCAACTGCTGGTATCATGGGTAACTTAAAACACGAGTCTCCTAATATGGATCCACATCAAATTCAAGGTAATGATGAAAGAAAACCTGGACGAGGAATTTGTCAATGGGAGACTAAATATTCTAAATGGTCAAGTAAATATTCAGGACGTTGGGAAAACTTAGTGGCTTGGGCAAAGCATAAAGGTAAGGATGAATATGCGTTAAATACTCAACTTGAATTCCTTTTGTATGAATTAAAAGGCGGTGACTCAGAAACTGAACGCAGATTACAAAAGTATGGTGGAGTCGAAGGACTTAAACAGTTGGGTATAGAAGAGGCCGTTAAAGCATTTCAGTGGTCCTTTGAACGAGCAGGAGACCCTGATTATTCTAGCCGCATAAAATATGCTTATGAGATTTACAAGCGATTTGCATAGGGAGTTAAAGTAGAAGGATAAGCGGTTTGTTACAGCCTCCGACTTAATTCGGGGTATACGTCTAAAATATCCAAATAAAAAAGGAGATTTCCAAATATCCCCTAAATTAGATGATTAATTAGAATGTAAACTAAACGGGTTCGTTTGTGATTCACATTCCTAGGGTGGTCACCAGAACGGCTCTATCCTCGTTTATCCATAACCCCTTCTCCGCTATTGAACTTTCGAACCCACTGCTTAACCTGAGTTGAACTTGGTATTCCTAATGCTTTAGTTATTGCTTTATAGGACATCCCTCTTTCTTGATACAAATTTTAATGCCTTCAGCTTAACTCCTCGGAATAACATTTGAATTTTTGACCTTTTTTAGCCATAGGAAAATCCCCTCCAAGTAGAATGTGGGACTGACCCCCCGTTTGGAAGTAACCTGGAGGTGTTTTTTCTTTGGCAACGAGAGTGAGTTACCCTATGGAAATTAAGATGAAGGCTGTTGAGATGAGATTGGCTGGTATCCCCGTGAAAGAAGTGATGGATCAGCTTTGTATTAAAAACAAAACACAACTTAAAACATGGATGCGATGGTACAGAAATGGCGAGACACATCGTTTTGAGCAGCCTGTAGGTAAACAGTACACGTATGGGAAAGGAGGTGTCACCAGAAGTAGTAGTTCAATGGATGAACGAGATAAAGGGAGAAGTATCAACGCAATTAGCATGCCAGTGGCTCGGATTCCTCGCTCTACGTACTATCGATGGAGAAAACAATTAGACTTACAGGTTGGTGAATCCTTTGGTTGTCCATATCCGAAGATTTGTGTCAGGAACATCGCTTTCGTTATGGATACCGTAAAATCACTGCACCTTTGCGACGAGTGATGCAAATTAACCATAAGCGAGTGCAACGAATTATGAGAGAAGAAGGATTACAATGTCGATTCAAAGTAAAAAAGCGAAAGAGAATCGGACAACCGATACAGGTTGCGGATCATCTTTTGAAACAGGATTTTCAGGCGAATCATCCGCTACAGAAGCTGGTCACAGACATTACTTACCTGCCTTACGACGGAAAAATGTTGCACTTATCCAGTATATGGACTTATACAATGGCGAGATCATCGCCTACAATATTGGAAACAAGCAAGATACTACCAAGCCTCCGTTACTTTAAATAATTAATTCATAATATTATTAAGTAAATTCTTTTTTACTTTCAATAATGTACTAAAATCCATACAGTAAAAACTCCTTACAAAACAAATGAACAGAAATTTGACCTACAAATGCATTGAGTAATTTAAATAATTTTAAATTTCCATTTGTCCATTTCAATATCCGCATAGAACGTACCAAAAACGGACCAATATTAAACGGAAAATTCCCCAACTCCCTGGCCCTAATTTAATACTAATAGAACAGTTCTAATCATATTCTTATAATAGAAAACAATAAAAAGGGGTGTAAAGTTAGGTGATAAAAGTAAAGATTAGTTTACGACCCATTGTAAGTAAGATAAATTTACCCACCGTTTTGAAAACAACTTTACTTCCAGGTGACTCGATTGAAAGATTATTTATTGCAACCCAGGTAGGAGAGATCTTTTACATAGGAAACGGAGTTATAAGGACTTTTTTAGATATTCGCCCGCGAATTATAAAATTAGGTAAGTCTGAACAAGGTGTTTCTGGTATTGGATATGACGAACGGGGATTGCTAGGGCTAGCGTTTCATCCAGAATTTTATTATAACGGTTTGTTTTATCTTCATTATTCAGTAGCGGGAACACAGGGTCCAGGGGCTCTTTCTGAATCTTTTAAGCCTAATCCGTGTGATCCCAGAACTTTAAACCTAAGATGGATAAATAGAGAAACTCAATATGATCATATAGATACAGTTGAAGAATGGATTTTACAATCGAATGGTCAACCTCAAAAGCGACGGACATTACTTAATATAAGAAGACCATTTTTTAATCATAACGGTGTTAATAGCTTAAACTTTTCACCTGAAACAGGAAAACTTGTTTTAACAACTGGAGATGGTGGATCAGGCTATGATCCATTTAATTTAAGTCAAGATGATATGGAGATAGCTGGTAAAATAATTGAAATTGATGTAGTTAAGAATACATTTATCAATAATCCACCCGTAGTCACGCGTTTTAATGAACTTCCCTCATCTATTCAGGAAACGCTT
Source organism: Brevibacillus halotolerans (assembly GCF_026891775.1). Classification (NCBI taxonomy): domain Bacteria; kingdom Bacillati; phylum Bacillota; class Bacilli; order Caryophanales; family Paenibacillaceae; genus Brevibacillus; species Brevibacillus halotolerans. The sequence continues at coordinate 17,697 of NZ_JAPTNK010000027.1, read as the reverse complement.
ACGGTAATTGCTAAAGGAGTTCGCAATATACCAGGCATTTCATTTCAAAGGTTTTATAATCAGTATATCAAATATGTGGGAAATGTCGGACAGGATTTGGTAGAGTCGATTTTTTCGTTCGTTCATTATAAACCAATATCGGTTACTCAGCTTATTCAAGCTTCTTTAATGAGATCTAATCCTGACCAAGAAGGATTTATTAACTTTGGTTGGCGAGGGTGGGAAGGTGATTTTCCTACTTCGTTTATAAGGGGCTGTTCTGAGAATTCGACTTTGGATGAGAAAACAATGGCTTATTACAATGAAACAGTCAAAACTTCAGTGAGGCGTCTTCAGCCTTTAACTAGTTATTTTCATAAAGATCCCCGACCCGATAAGTTTGGAGGAACTGCACTTACAGGAGTAAAGCCATATATGGGGAATGGAATCCCAAATTTAACGGGAAGCGTTGTGTTTACCGATCTTGCCCAGAAGGAAGAATCTCGATCTCCGGTTAGAGGGGTTTTAGCTTATACTAGGGCAAGTACAGATGGTAAACTAAATGATTTTAGTGTTATTGAAACCGATTATAATTTTGGATCTCAATCAGCTTATTATGTTAGTTTGGGAACGAATCTGGATCAAACCAGATTATATTTAGGGGTTTATGGCTCTATGAAGGTGACTGATTTTAACCAAGGTACTATTTTTGAAATTGTTCCATGATTTATAACTATAGAATTGGACGGTTGGCGTATTTATCGTACATTTACTACATTTATGACGATAAATCCAAAGAAGGAGAAAATTTCAAAATAGGGCTAATTGTAGCTTTGAAATAAGGTTTGTTCAACAATACCTTGCAAACCCTATGCCCATCAACTTATGGAATTCTTTGTTCCTTAAAATGAAAAATAGGAAGGAACACCAGAGGGAGAGAATGCGCCTGTCCATACTTGCTCACTTGAAACACCGGATAAATAATTTTTTGTTCTAAAGTTTTGTCCAACTAGCAGAATAAAGGAGCAGGAATGGTCATGAAAAAAGGATTTCAGCATCTTATTAGCATTTCCCATCAATCAATAACGTTGGCAATACCGCATAAAATTACAAGGGAATGAATAGTATAGAAAGTGACTGGTTGGATATTTTTAGGAGGTTATTTTAATAAAACGGTTTGTTCGTTATTGGTATCAATCTATGATAGAGATAGATGAAGACTATGTTCATTTGAAAAAGATGTCTCTTGCAGCCAAGTTCGTTATTACAGCCTTACTGAGTACATTTGCCACTATGGTTTCAATCAGCAGGGGCTTTATGCCTGGTATAGACTATCTGATTAGTTTTCAAGCCACATTACCAATCTTTTTAGTTACTTGCTTTCTACCCCCAAGGAATCCTCTCTTATATCCTTACAATTTTCCTTTTATTTATTATTCAGCCGAGTGAACTAATCATCTTTCCCTTTACAACAGGTTTATTAGGTATAGCGATGGTGTGGCCTTTTTACAATTGAAGAGGAGAATTATGGTTGTTCTTTTTCATCAATATGTCTACTTACGGGTATTATGGTGATTCTGTATGTATTCCGTTTTCCAGTGCTAGGCCCTACTGTTGATACAACTATGGATTCAAAGGTTATTGCAATAATATTTATATTGAGTTTTCTATACTGCTGGCTCTTCGCGGAACTTTGTAGAATACTCATGAATAGATTATGTCGGGTATTGCCTTAACAGTTGAGTGAAATCTTTTTGAACAAATAAGCGTTGTAATGCCACATATATTTCAAAAGAAGGAGGGGACTAGATGAAGCTGGCATTTAGTACAAATGCATTTACTAGATACACATTGCCCGAATCTATTTCAGAAATTGGACGTTTGGGGTATAAGGGTGTGGAAATTCTAGCGGATGTACCGCATGCTTTCCCACCTTTGCATACTGCCCCTTGGGTAAGTGATGTGCAAAAAAAAATAGAACAATATGATCTTGAGATATCAAATATAAACGGAAATACGGCAGTCGGATTTTTTTCACATTCTACTGGAGAACCTACATTTGAGCCGTCCCTATGTAACGCGAGAGAAGAGGTGAGAAATCAGAGAATTAGATACACGAAGCAATTAATAGATTTAGCTGCAAAAGTAAATGCAAAAAACATCAGTATTACAAGTGGTAGGTGTCTTTCTGAAAACCCACCAAATCAGGCAATTAACCACCTGATAAACTCATTAATGGAAATTATGGACTATGCGGAACGACGTGAAATCAACGTAGGGATTGAATACGAACCTGGTCTTCTAATAGAAAACGGCAAGGAATTAAATGAACTGATTCAAATAGTAGGGTCAAATAGGTTGGGAGCAAACCTAGATCTCGGGCATGCAGACGTAATAGGAGAAGATATTCCCACTCTGTTATCAAGTCTAACGTCACGAATATGGAATATCCATTTAGAAGATATTGCAGATCACAAACACTATCATCTTATACCTGGTAAGGGAAACATTGACTTTAATCAATTGTTTAATCATGTAAAACAAATCGAATATACAGGATTCATTACCGTAGAATTATATACCTACAGTGACAATCCGGTTATGGCAGCAAAGGAGTCTATCGAATTCCTTACACCATACTTTAAGAATAGCCATTTATGAGGGGAGAAAACCTATGAAATATTTTGATCCGCACATCCATTGTTACTCTCGCACAACAGATGATTATGAAAATATGAGTCTGGCTGGTGTACGCGCTGTTGTGGAACCAGCATTTTGGCTTGGAAGTGAACGCCGATATCCTGAGACCTATTTTGATTACTTCCAACATTTGCTTACCTTTGAGCCGCAGCGTGCTAAGCAATATGGAATCGATCATTATTGTTGTTTAGCTATGAATCCAAAAGAAGCAAATAACCTTGATATTGCCTATCAAGTAATCGATGGACTGTCCGAGTACTTGCAACATGAGCGGTGTCTAGGGATTGGGGAGATTGGATTTGATAGAATCACTGTAGAGGAAGAAGACGTGATGCGCAGACAACTGAAATTGGCTAAGAATCTCCATATGTTGGTTATGGTACATACTCCTCACCAAAATAAGCGGGAGGGAACAAGAAGAACGATAGAAATCCTAAGGGAAGAAGGGCTTGAACCTGACAGGGTATTAATAGACCATAATAATTCAGATACTATTGATCTTTCCGTCGAATATGGCGGCTGGAGCGGGATGACAATTTATCCGACGAAAGTTTCAACTGGCGAAGCAATTGAAATAATCGAACATTACAGCACAAATAAGGTCATGATCAATACGGCAGCAGACTGGGGCCCGTCTAATCCCCTTAATGTAGTAAAAACTGCGCTTGAGATTCGAAAGAAAGGGTATTCGGAAAATATCATTCAAGAGCTAGTTTGGAATAATCCGGTCCGTTTTTATGAGCAATCTGGAAAATTGAAACTAGATTCATAAGGGGTGAAAAGATCATGAAACTCGCATATAGCAGTAATGGATTTAAAAGATATGACCTGTTAAAAACAATCGACTTATTGGCTGAAATCGGATATGAAGGAATAGAAATCTTACTAGATATCCCGCATGCTTTTCCACCTGAAGTGACCAATGAGAAGTTAGAAATGATTAAAGACAGGTTGAAGCGACGAAACATGACTATATCAAATTTGAATGCGTTCATGCTGTATGGAATAAAAGATAATTGGCACCCGTCTTTTGTTGAGGCAGATGAAGTAGAAAGAAGACAGCGTATAGAACATACGCATAACTGCATTGACTTGGCTCAAAAACTTGGTGCAAAGACATTGTCTACCGAACCAGGGGGACCACTCATCAATGTAGGAAGAGAATGGGCAAATAAAGTTTTTATTTCGGCAATGGAGGAATTGGCTGATCATGCCGAAAAATCTGGTGTGACAATTCTTGTTGAACCGGAGCCGGACTTACTGATTGAAACATCTGATCAATTTATTGAATTCAAGAAGGCTGTTCCTTCCCAGGCGATTGGATTAAATTTTGACATAGGACATTTCTTTTGTGTCGGAGAGGATCCGGCTACATTAGTTCATAAGTTGCTACCCTATACAAAGCATTATCATCTGGAGGATATTGCCGGGGACCGAGTTCACGAACATCTCATACCAGGGCATGGTGCTATTCCTATTCTAGAAGTTTTACAATCTATAAAGAAAACGGGTTATGATGGTTTTGTTACCATTGAATTATACCCCTATGAAAGTCAGGCGATACAGGCTGCCAAAGAATCTTATGACTATGTGAAAAGTATCCTTAACAGCCTATGAGAAAGATTCGCACCTATTTTGAGCTCATACGATTTCCGAATACCTTTACAGCTATGGCAGATATATTGGCAGGTATTTGGATTGCAGGGGTAGTTTTGGATCAGAATCACTTCATTCAGATTATCCTTCTCATATTTGCAAGTGCATGTATATATGCGACAGGAATTATTTTAAATGACTTTTTTGATTTTGAAATAGATAAAAAAGAGCGGCCTGAGAGACCCTTGACATCTGGCCGTATCTCACTTCGTTCAGCGCTCCGTTTTGGTCTTGTACTCCTTACGGCTGGTATTGTATCTGTAAGCTTTGTGTCCAAAATAAGTTTTTTGATTGCGTGCATTCTCATTGTTTTAGTATTCGTTTATAATCGCTATTCAAAGCATCATGACGTTTTTGGACCGTTGACAATGGGAATTTGTAGAGGAGTCAATTTATTATTAGGATTGAGTGTGGCACCAGATAAATTAGCGCAATTTTGGTGGATAGCGGGATTAGGATTTTTATATATTTTCACTGTTACTGTGATGTCCAAAGGCGAGGTTGGAAACGGCATTCATCCGAATCGAGTAAGAATTATGGCAGGGGCGGTTTTAACGTGTGCTATTGTTATTCTGTTCTTGCAATTCGACCGTACATGGGGAGCAACAGTTATTGCAGTAATCTTTTTTTTGTTATGGACTTTTTCAGGAATTTTACCGGCACTAGCAAAACCGACATCACCTAACATTAGAAAGGCTGTCGGAACATGTATACTAGGTCTTCCATTATTGGATGGGGCGGTTGCCGCTTCGTTCGGAGGATGGCCAGCTTTTTTTTCCGTATCCTCTTTCCTAATTCTGAGTTATATCATGTCTCGTATCTTTCCGGTCACATAGATGAAAGGATGGTATCTTTGGAGAAAAAAAACGTGGTTGTATTAGATATTATCAGTTTAACAACAGAACATCTGAACGATGCTGAATTAACTCCGAATATTCGAAATTTATTAGAAAGTGGGCAACACGCAAGAATTAAGCCTGTATTTCCCGCTGTAACTGGATCAATACAGGCTACTTATATCACTGGAATTCCGCCAGCTGAACATGGAGTTATTTGTAATGGACTCCCCAATTTGGATACTAAAGAGATTACAATGTGGAATCAGACGATGGTTCCAATTCAAGGCGAAAAAATCTGGGAGAAGCTGAAGAAAGAAGACCCGACAGCTGAAACAGCAGTGCTATTTTGGCAGTTCAGCAAGTTGAGCACAGCGGACTATGTAGTTACACCTGCCCCTATCCATCTCGATAAAAAAATGATTTTGTGGTGTGATTCGAAGCCGAGGGACTTATACGGAAAATTGAGGGAGAAATATGGGGAATTTGATCTGAAATATTTCTGGGGTCCACTCTCTTCTGTCAAGTCCAGTGAATGGATCTTAGATGCAGCAATAGATGTTTTAGAAGAATACAAACCAAGATTATCACTTGTATATTTACCCAATATAGATTATAACGCGCAAAGGTTCGGACCTGAAAGTGAAGCAGCAAGGAGATCGATTAAAGAAATTGATAATTTGATTGGAAACTTTATCGGGCAACTGGAAGAGCGCGGATTGAGGGAGCACACACGTCTTGTTATTTTGTCAGAATATAACTTTAAGTCAGTTAATAGACCTATCCTTATCAATCAAACGCTGAATAAAGAGGGCTATGTGGCTATCAAGCGTGTTGAAAATATGGATTTTCTCGATTTAGAGATGTCGAGAGCCTTTGCTTTGGCAGACCATCAATTGGCCCACGTGTATATTCAAGACCCACATGATATTGGGGCAGTTAAAGCAATTCTCGAAAAAATCCCAGGTATAGCCGAGGTATGGGGAGAAGAAGAGAAACGAGCTCATAAGATTGATCATGAGCTTTCGGGTCAGTTAGTTGCAATTGCAGAACCCGACAGTTGGTTTGTGTACTACTGGTGGCTAAACAACGAACAGGCACCAGAATTTGCATACAATGTGGATATTCATAGGAAGCCCGGTTATGATCCAGTTGAGCTGTTTGTAAATCCAAAAACATTCCAAATCCCACTAGAACCGGAGCGAATCAAAGGATCTCACGGTTTACCGCCAAAGGACGAAGGGGACTATGTATCACTTGTAGTAACAGGGAAAGATTTTGAACTTCCAGAAACATTAGAAGCGACCGAAGTCCATGACTTATTGTTACAACTTTCAAGAAAAAAAGAAGAGGTGAAAAAGTGACATATCAAACGGGTGTGTTATTTGTGGGGATGCTAGGGGCAGTTGCAACAACAACGATTTCCGGACTCTTTGCAGTCAATCAAAATCTAGCCCCATTAAGGGGAGTTATTTCTTCAGAGAAGGAATTTGAGACGCTGCAGCTAACTCCGCTTGACCAGATTGCTTTTGGTGGATGGGATATACAAAAAGATTCATTGATAGAAGCGGTAAAAAGACATGGCATCATTCAGGAACCTATTTTGCAGAAGATTGAAATGAATCTTAATGATGTTCCTGTTTGGCAAGCGCCACTGGCTAATGTGAATGATTTTGTCAAAGGAGTATATAGATTGAAAGGAGAGCCTGAGACTTTAGAGAGTGCAGTGGATAAGATCCAAGAAGACATCGAGGCATTTAGGAAAAAATATGATCTTGAGAGAATTGTTGTGATAAACACCGCTTCAACAGAAGAAAAAACAAAAACTCATTCATTATATCAATCATTAAAAGCATTTGAGACCGGGTTAAGGGAAAATTCACCGGATATTCGACCAGGTATGCTTTATGCTTATGCAGCAATGAAGGCAAAATGTGCTTATGTGAACTTTACGCCGAGTGTGACGGCTGAGATACCGGCGCTGCAAAAGCTTGCAGAAACTCAGGGTGTCCCGACAGCAGGGAAAGATGGAAGGACAGGACAGACTTTATATAAACATGTTTTAGGGAAAATGTTCAAACAGCGAGGGTTGAATGTTGTTGGTTGGTACAGCACGAATATCTTAGGGAATCAAGATGGTGCAATTTTGGATCATCCGAGGCATTCTTCAACAAAGATTGATTCAAAGTCCATTGGATTAGAACGTATATTAGGGTACAGTCATTTTGATCATAAAGTTAGGATTGATTACTTTCCTGTCCGAGGAGATAGAAAAGAAGCATGGGATACGGTTGACTTTGAAGGGTGGTTAGGTGAGAGGATGACAATGAAAATCAATTGGCTAGGCATTGATTCTATTTTAGCTGCTCCCCTTATAATTGACCTTTCCCGGTTTATGGATCATGCACTTCAGAAGGGGAAGACAGGAATAATGGAACATCTATCACTTTTCTTTAAATCCCCAATTGGAACAGATGAATATGCCCTTGATCAACAATACCAAATGTTATTGAAGTATGTGAAACATTTTGAATACAATGCTTAATCTCCTTGGTGGCCTTGACTATTTTGGAAGTCACAGCAAATAAGCTGGTTTCAATCATCCGTACTCATCTCCTATAAGTTCATTGTAAGAACTTAACCGACAAAACATCCAATACTCTTTGCAAAGGATATTCCTTTAGATGAAGGGCATGGGAAATACCGTAAATGGAAGGTGAATTTCCATTTTGTTTGGAATATGAAATTAAAAGGAAACGGAGTGTTATTCAAGATACTTTACTATGTGAATATGATGGTATTGGACAGGGTAAATATCGAGAATGGATGGGGAATTTAGCCAGCGGAAAACAACAAATATTGTTGTTGCAGGCTGTGGACAAACTCTTCTTAATCTACTGTTATAAGGGGAGTTTGTTTTATTTTTTTGCTGGTAAAAGGTTAGTAGTTGAAGAAGCTTACGCTTCTCCTTTTCAGGATTCTAAAGCCACGTAGCGAGCTTTTTTAAATTCATAGAAGCAAAAACAAGCATCACCTGCATGGTCACTTTTTTAATCCCTCGTAAAGTGGTCCATCTCAAGCCATGCTTTTCCTTCAAATCTGCAAATACTCGCTCAATCGTTTCTTTTCTTTTTGAATAGATTTCCTTATTTTTGAGTGTATGTCTAAGATGATCAGCTTCTTCTATATATTCTGCCCATATATGACGACTGATTTTTTTCACTGTATCCTTGCTATTTGTACATTGGTTCCGAAAGGAACAATCTTTGCAAATTGATGGATTCGATCTGTATATTCGATACCCTCACGGGTTGTTGTCTCATAAGACAATACTTCATTTGCAGGGCAAACATAGCAATCATAATATTCATCATAAGCATATTCGTATTTCTTAAAGAATCCATCCTTTGTACGTGGTCGTGTATATGGCATTGCAGGAGGTATACCAGAAGTAATGAGGATTTTAGCAATATAAGGGGTTTTATAGCCTGCATCTACTGCTACTGCATAGGGTTTTCCTACTTGATGAATAGCTTGATTTAAATACATCCTGAAACATTTGACTGTCGTGAACGTTAGCAGCTGTTACTTTTGCACTCAATATAAATCGGTTCTTATCGCTTGCGGCATGGAAAGAGTATGCAAATAATCTTTCTTTTTCATCCTTAATAAACCAACCACTATCAGGATCAGTAGTGCTCAACTTCACTTCCTTTTGTATAGACTCAGACTTTTTTGGCAAGGGTTTCTTTCCGTGATCGATCCTATCTTGATTTAATTCTTCTTCTAAATAAGATAGATATTTTTTAGGTTCTTGTTCAACTATGGTCTTTCTGTATTTCTTCTTATTGTCATTAGCCTTTACGTGAGTAGAATCAATAAACATAACAGAAGAATTAACAAATCGATGCTTAAGAGCTTCTCCAAGAATATGTACAAAAATGGTTTCAAAGAGATCTGTATCTTGAAAACGGCGAGCATAATTTTTACCGAATGTAGAGAAATGAGGTACTGGTTGAGTGAAGTCATAACCGATAAACCACCGATAAGCTACATTCGTTTCCAGTTCTTTAATTGTCTGACGCATAGATTTTATACCAAATAAATATTGAATAAATATGATCTTTATTAGCACAACAGGGTTGATACTTGGTCTCCCATTATCTTCCGAATATTTGTCTTTTACAAGATCATATATAAAAGTAAAATCAATTGCTTTCTCAATTTTACGAACTAAATGATCAGAAGGGACAAGTTCATCTAACGAAACAAAGGACAGTTGGTAACGGCCTTCTGCATCTTGTTTTTTTAACAAGTAACTCACTCCTTTCTGCTATATTCATACATTCAACAAAAAAGCGTGCAGACCTCCATACCTTTCGGTATTTTGTCTACACGCTGGAAGCCGCCTGCAAGGGCGGCTTTTTTATTTGACGTTTTTTGGAAATATATTATCTGGGGTTTGGATTGTTCCCGTAACATCTGGACATCAAAACCTTACTCAACCATCGGTCTGAATTGGTTTCTCTAAGGCAAAATCGACATTTTTTTAAAGATATATTATTCCTATGATTCGCATTACGTTACATATTTTTTCTATATTATACAAATAAATACAAAAAACTATTGAACAAATAAGGATAATTGGTATTATAAGTAATAGTATGGTATTTATATACTATTTATACAATAAAAAACAAAGGAGAAGATTTAGAATGAAAAAATTATTATTAGGTTGTATAGTATCCGCTGTAGCTATACCAAATTTTGTTTTCGCTGCTAATTCAAGTGAAAGCATCTCAACTAGTACAGACTACAAAACGACTATTCCCGCATACATGGAACCTGGTACAGTTGTTAAATTTAATGAACAGGAAAAACCTGTTATTTTAAGAGAAGGAGATAAAAAAACAAGTTTAACACAATATAAACTTCAAGCAGAGAATAGCGAAGCAAAGAATAGCGAAACAGATTTACCAGTTATAAAACCTGGTATGACAGTAGTCTACGATGCTTTAGGCGCACCAATAGTGGTTATGCCAGAAAGTAGAGAATCAATTAATGTAGAGATGAAAGAAATTAGTCCACAAGCAGTAGTTCCTCTTGCTAGTAACACAGAAAGCGGTATAGTTTCTCATTTTAATATTTGGGAAGAAGATGATACAGCATCTGGTCTAAAAGCAGATGACGGTGCAGCCCATAAAACAATATCTCTTAAAACGACTGTCACTGTAAAAAGTAATGAAAATTCAAAATCTGCAAAAGTTAGAATTTTAGATAGAGGTCCTTATGTAAAAGGAAGAATTTTAGATATGTCTGAAGAGTCATTCGCCAAACTTCATGATCTAGATAAGGGGCTATTTAAAGGTACTATTAGCTGGTAATTAAGAAGTTAACGGACGGTTATTCGGCAATAATGGCTCCTACCATTATAATGATAGGAGCCTGTTATAATCATTATTACAACTTGTGACAACCTTCATCAAGTAATTGTGGAAACCATTGCTTCTATGTTTCAAGCTCGATGGAGCATTGAAGTCTTCTGTATTAAACAGCATCTCAACGTTCCTACCTTATTTGGGACAACAGAAAATGCCGTATTCAACCAACTTTATGCGACGTTTTATTGCTTATCTTATTCTAAAAGTATTAGATGAAGAGCGTAAAACGGCACGTTTTGTTTCTACTGTGAGTTCTGTAAGTTTTACTCCGCAACTCATTGAAGGGCGTCTTTTTGCCGAATGGAAACTGAGCATTCAGCAATTCATAAAAAACTACATCGATTTATACGGGAGTAGTCTGCCTAAAAGTGGATAATTAATACTCGTGTAGTGTAATTTTTCACCTAGAAAATAACTAAATATCGCATCAAAACAATATGTAGCGTTTTGATTGTTTTTGGTGTTTAGTAATTATAATTTCTAAAATAACTTCGCAAAGGATCAGGAGCATAATGCGTGAATTCTTTTGTAAATGCAAAAAAGCAACGTGTTTTACTGCTATAATTTTTTTATCTTTGTTAGTTATTCTGTCTGGATGTCAAGAGAAAAAAGATGACGGTACGCTTATTAACAATAATGAAGAACTCGTTATTTCTATATATGATAACGAAGGTAAAAGTAGCATAGTGGAAGTAGATGCCGAAAAAAAAACAGAAAAAGATCTAGTTAATAATGAAACTGTTTGGTTGAATGGAAAACTTTCAGATAATAAGCAGTATCTTGTCTATACTAGTGCTAGAGGGGATGGACCATGGGATATTTTTTTATTAGATATAAAAAATAAAAAATTTTATCAAGTCACGAATGACACTTTAGGACAACTTAATCCTAGATTTGGTGATAAGGAAGGAAAAACAATCTATAGCATAATAATAGGGTCAACATTTCCTGTTTCAAAGATCGCGAAAGTAGATGTTCAAAAGAAAGATTCTATTATACTTGATGCTAAACAATCTGATCGTGCTGTAGAAATGTATGACATTTCTAAAAACAAAATCATTGGAGCATTTGTTTCTGAGAAAGAGAACACTGCAAGATGGAAAGAAGCAAATAAAAATGGGGGAAATCTAAAGCAAATTTTATATTCAATATACGAAATGAATTTAGATGGATCCGACATGAATTTGATAACTAGTATAAAAGCTATCAATATTGATTCTATTGCTTATGGACCTGATGGTAATTCTATAATCCTTGGAGGAGAGAACGTAAATAAAGATGAAGGCAGTGGTATTTATAAGTTATCTCTTCCAAATAAAACATTAACAACCATATTAACAGATCAAATGATTAAAAAAAGTCGGAATCCTATATTATCAGAGATTGGCCCTAGAAGGTTAGCGGTACTATCTAAAAATGAGCGGTTCATTTATTTTGCTGGTATACCTAGCAATGGAAAGGAAGTTAATTTTAAAGGCATAACTTCTAAGATACGTTGTATCTATAAGTATGACATAGGTGATAAAGAAATTAAAAAAGTCTATGAGTATAAAAAACCGGCTATTATTACAGATTTGACAGTTACATATTAGATGTTACTTTCAAATACTTATTGGAGAAACGCCATAAATATACCTTGTGTTAATAAAGCTCTTCTTTAATTTTGTAAATTATACTTTTAAAAACAAATAAACGCTTGTTTAAGCTTATTTTTGTAAACTATATCTTTTGTACACTTTGGTGGTTATATGCATTAATAACGTAGAAAATAAAAAATATTTTAGTTATTTTTTATGTTTAATAAACATACAAAAATAACACTATTATAAAAATATTCCATAAAGGAGATGTTGTTATGAAGAAAATTTGGAAGTTAACTCTTAGTTCAGTAATTGGATCTGTTATAGTTGCTGGTACTGTTTGGGCCCAACCAAATTTACAGTTATTCATCAACGGTCAAGGACAAGACCTTGGATCTTTAAAATTGAAAGTAGAAAATGGGGTAACGATGGTATCTTTACGGAGTATTATAGAAAATCTGAAAGGAGACATATTAATTGATGAAAATAAAAACTCAATAAATGTAGTGTTACCGGATTCCACAAATCTACTAAATCAAGTACAGCGTTTAGAAAGAGATTTACAGCCCATAACTGCTGAAGGTGCTTTACAAACATGGATTCGAGGAATACAAGATCGTAATGGTGCGGTACAATACGCAGTTTTTTCTCCTGATCTTCGTGAAAAGACAAAGAAAAACTTTGATGAAAGTTACTGGGTAACAGGTGGATCAAGTCCTCATATGGGAAAAGTAGAAAACATCGTAACAAAAAATGTCAATGATACTACCGTCCAGTTTACATTTGATTATCCACTTATTGATAAAAGTGGAACAATAGGTGTAGGTAAAGCAGTTATTACTGTACAAAAAATGAAAAAAGAATATAAAGATGGATGGTTTATTACAAATATAAAAATGAAAAACCCTGAAGATACTGGAATTATGATTGGAGCAGAAAAGCTTTAAAAACATACTTGTAAAACGATCAATATTTTTAAAGATACCTACTTTTCTTAAGCCGACTTTTCCTAGCGTACAGGAAATCGGCTTTTTTTCTATGTGGATGGTATAAGAGCTAGGCCAGTTTAACCTCTTAAAATGGCTGCTACAGCACACAGTCTGATTTAATTTATTTATATCCCAGATTTTTACAAGATTATAGTGATATAATAATATGTACTGTCACTAGTACGGGAAGCAGGTGCGGCTAACACTTACGGTCCATATAGAGTTTCCTTCAAAGGGGGCCTCATTTCTAGGTTGAGGTAGGAACACTAAGTTTTGAAGCTAAGGGCAACCTACTTCAATTGTTAAAGGACAATATCAGTATGACCGTAAGTATTACCTCTTCATATTAATCTTTATAGTAACCATTGTATTTTTATTACCAAGTCTAATTACCATTGGTAAAACATACTTATACTCAGATCAAGCTGCGGCCTATGCGATTCAAAGAGTTTCAGAACAAGGCTATATGACGGAAGAAATAGCTTAAATATCCTCTGAACGATAAAACTAACAAAGATTTCTCTTCCGGATAAGGTACTCTTGTGACCTCCTTCAAATCGTGATCAAGAGTCTTCAAATTATATAATAGCAAGAGTGGTTATTTTATCCACCCTTGCTATTTTTCAGTTATTAGGAGGGCGATATTCTTACTTCCCAGTAATAGTAATTTCTGATGTAAACCCGTCCTCTTTTCTTTTAAACCCATGCTTTGTTGCAAATGATTTAATTTCTCTATTTCATAGCACTTTCGATCTCATATCCATCTGCAACCAAACAAGAGAAAACAGGGGGAAATGAGAAAAGTGGCTAAGAAAACTACTCAAGAAACTAAAAAGGCTTCTCTAGAAGCTTACTGAAGAAGCTCGCCATGAGTTTGAAGTTGAGAAAGCAGAACAAGCGGCGGCACAACTGCCAATCCTATTTGGCCTCTTTCGATTTCCTGTAAAACCGCCAATTTCTCTTGCGCACTCCATTTTTTATGCATGAAAAAACTCCCCTTAGAGCAGCAGGTTTTAGTATTTCACCTGTCTACTTTAAGGGAGCTTATCATCCTAGGACGGTCTTTTACCTATTACATACAGTAATCTATTCCTGTAAGCTCCTTCAAAGCAGGTTCGCCTTCCCGCCAAAATGGGTATGATTTTTCAATAGCTTTTTTGGCTTGCTCCAGCGTAGAGAAGTATCCAAATATTAAACGTGTTTTAATGTCGTAGACTTTTATTAATTTTATTGCTTCTATTATAATAGTCTTATTTTATTATTATGTATTCAAAATGGGTTATTTGGGTAGCCGATCCTACGCAAATGAGCAGGAGGTATTGCGGAAGTTCAAAAAATGGGATTCGAATTGTAAAAGAGAAAGCAGGTAAAGAAGAACTATTCGTGATCTGGACACACCGTGGAATTATGGATTTAGGGAGACTCTGAGAGCTTTATTGGGATTGGATTTAGAAATTAAAGGTGTGCCGATCCGAGGCGTGAGATTTGTGAGAATAATATGGTCAATTCTGTTGGTGACAGGTCGAGATCTCGCTGTATCCAGAAGTGAATGGTTCCCACATAGGCAGAGGCAAGGTAGGCAAATAAATATTGCTGTTTGACGGGGATCTCACTCAAGTTTTCGGTTTTGAAATAGCGATATGAACCATGAAACTGCTCACGTATTAATTGGGTCAATCGAGATCCGAAGGACGTGTCTCCATTTGGTCTCATGAATACCTGAAAGAATCGTTTGTGTTCAACCACGTATTCAAAGGGGCGAACATAGCCATAAGGTGGCGGGGCACCAAAAGGCTCTTTCCGATCGATGTCGTGACCAAGCTTTTTAATTATTGAATAAAAGCCTTCCAGTATTTCGTTCTTAAATTGTTCAACAAAATCTTGTATATCCTGATAATGCAAATAAAAGGTGCCCCTGTTCAAACCAGCTCTATCGGTCAGTTCTTTTACGGTAATGTTGTCTATACCGTTTTCTAACGCCAGATCAAGAAACACTTCGCGTAACAGTTGACGAGTCCTGAGAATTCGGCGATCAATTCTATTTGCCATATTATTTTCCTCCAAAATTTCAGTAACTTACTGATCATTTTTCTAGTTGCCGTTGATTAATGAACACAAGGATAGCGGATGAACATTGGATATCCGAGTCAATCAATTATAATTTTATTATCAATGTTAATCAACACCGTGTTCATTATTTCAATATGAATTGGAGAGAGGTACATGTTTAAAAGAGACGCATCTGCTGCAACTTCAAATATAAATACTGTAGTTACGTTAAATCGTAAATCGTTTATTTATGCCATGATTGCAATTATTCCTGGCATGATGATGGTTATGCTCAATAGTACAGCGATGAATGTAGCTATTCCAAGCCTGACACAAGATTTTCAGGTTTCATTTGAGACATTACAGTGGGTCATCAACGGTTATATGCTGGCAATGGCAGCTACCGTTCCAATCTCAGGGTGGTTTTCTGACAGAATTGGCGCAGGCCGGGCTTATTTAATGACGATTATGTTATTTATCTTTGGTTCACTGCTATGCTCGATGGCACAAAATTCGGAACAGCTTATCGCTTTCCGTATCATTCAGGGACTGGGTGGGGGAATGATCCAGCCGATTGGCATGGCAATGATTTATAGGCTGGCGCCTCCAGACAAAAAAGGACAGATTATGGGGATGATTGGTATACCTATGCTGATTGCACCAGCAACAGGACCGATTTTATCCGGTTGGTTTCTTGAGGCTATGGGTTGGCGATGGATCTTTGTGATCAATCTTCCGATCGGAACGCTTGCTGTTTGGCTTGGCTTGCGCCATCTGTGTAAACATGTACATCTTCAAAAAACTCACAATAAACAGCAGCCGTTTGATCGACTTGGGGCTATGTTAGCACCAACAGCTTTTGTACTTCTTGCTTTGAGTATAAATCAGCATAGTACCAATAAGTGGGGATCCATTCTGATGGGGGGGACAGGAACTTTATTGCTGATTTGGTTGTGTATCCATGAGCTCCGTCATGAAAATCCTATTCTAGAATTAAGGGCATTTCGTGCCTATTGCTTTCGTAGGGGCATGATTGTCAGTACAATTCAATATGCAGCTCTAAATGGGTCGCTAGTATTTATTCCGATATTTTTGCAAAAATATCGTTCTTACAGCCCTTTCGATGCGGGAATAATTATGAGCATGCTTGCTATAACCTCTGGTTTGCTGATGCCAGTAGGTGGGAAAATATACGACCGTTTCGGGATCCGGCCATTAGCTTGCTCTGGTATGGGAACGATTGCTGTGGCTTTATTACTACTTTCCCGGATAAGTGACATAACACATTATCTACAAATTGCAGGAATAGTCGGTTTGCTTGGGATTGGAATGGGATTATGCATGATGTCATTAAACACATATATTCTACAATCAGCTCCAGCTTCGATGATCAGTAGAATTACACCTTTAACTGCAGCAGGAGCTAATCTAATCATACCGGTGGCGATTGCCTGCTTGAGTAACTTTCAAACAATGCGTACCTTTAGTCATACAGTAAATGAATATAAGGATAATCCGGTTGCTGCTGAAATGATTGCTTATTCTGACACCTTTTTACTGACAGCATGCTTTGCTTTAGGCGGAGCATTTGTCAGTCTGCTGTTGAAGCCACCTCAAGATCCTACCTAACGAGTCACTATTATGACCATTAGGAACGGAAACATTATGAATTGATTGAAAAATGGGAAATAAAGCGAAGTTGGGGTGTTGAATGAAAAATGGAAAAGGAAACAAAAGCAGATATGATTCTACCATATTAGTTACGTGTATGACGAAGTTGCTCCATATACAGTTTCTGAAAGTAGTCCTTATTTAGGGCAGTCTATTTTGCAATATTATAAAAATAAGGATTGGATATTGAAAAAACTAAATTCGGACATGCCGGTTGTTCACGTTTGTAACAAGGAAAATAAAATATTTCCTTATGCACTTGTTCTTCTTAAAAAAGAATGTTCGTTATATAGTTTTCATCTGAAGCAGCAAATGCTTGAAACAGTGTTAAAATGGTTTGACTAACTAAGCTGAGTAAAAGTACAAATGTAAGTAATCTAAAATTCACTTTCTAAATCCTTCCAATATAATAGTTCCGTTATATTATAAGATTGTTAACAATTAATGTAAATAAAAAGGATAATAAAGTAATTTATATAATCGTAAAATATTGATTTGGTGGACTAATCTTTTTAACTGATTTTGGTCTGTTTGATTGCACAAGATTACCTTATAAACAACCGGATTAAGTCTAAAATTGTCTTTGTTGTTTTAATAACTTATACTAATTACAAACATATAAATACCAACAGTAATTCTCAATTGGAAAAACCAAGAGCACACAAGAATAATTGGATTTGAGTCAATATCTTGGACACAATTAAGTTAAGTACTAGGATGCTTTTCTTTGCAAGTCTTCTACTTCTTGAGGTGTTTTGTAGCCTAGACTACCATGTATTCGGGTTCGGTTATACCA